>CAZRMK010000017.1:0-26027 GCA_964601165.1 uncultured Piscirickettsiaceae bacterium
TATATGAATCAAGAGCTTGTGCTATATGTGTGCAAGCACTTGCAGGATTTAGGTTATAATGTATTTTTGATAAAAAGTATTTACCTTCTTGCATGTTAGATTCTAATCTTAATCCTCCCTCTATAAAATTACTGCCATCTCATTTAGCAGATCAAATTGCTGCGGGAGAGGTGGTTGAGCGTCCTGCTTCTGTGGTCAAAGAGTTATTAGAAAATGCTTTAGACTCTGGTGCGACTAAAATTGAAATTTTAATTATAGAAGGAGGGGCTAAATCTATTGTTGTCTTGGATAATGGTGCTGGTATTGTTAAAGAAGAGTTGATGCTCGCTGTGAGCCGTCATGCGACCAGTAAAATTTATTCGGTGGAAGATTTAACTTCGGTCGCAACCTTAGGTTTTAGGGGTGAGGCTTTGGCGAGTATTAGTTCAGTGTCGCGTTTTATTATGATAAGTAAACTAGAAGGCGAACAAACTGCGTGGAAGTTAGAGGGTGAAGGCGAAGGTAAATGGCGAGACCTTGAACCTATTGCTCATCCTGTAGGAACACGGGTTGAAGTGAGTGACTTGTTTTTTAATACTCCTGCACGTAAAAAATTCTTAAAAACTCCAAGAGCAGAGTTTTCTCAAATTGATCTACTGGTTAAAAGGGTGATGCTAAGTCGTCCTGAGGTAACTATTAAGCTCACCCATAATCAGAAAATAACCCGTCAAGTGATGGCAGCTAATACTGAGCAAAACTTGCAAAAGCGTATGCAATCCTTAATGGGGCTGACTTTTATGGAGCAGAATTTAGCGGTAGATTATCAAGCACAAGATATTCATTTAACCGGTTGGAGTGGATTGGCAACTTTTAACCGCAGTCAAGCTGATATGCAATACTTATTTGTTAATGGCAGAATAGTGCGTGATAAATTATTGTCTTATGCGGTTAAGCAAGCTTATACCGATGTACTCTATCATGGTCGTTATCCCGCCTATTGTTTGTTTTTAGAAATTCCTCCTGAGCTTGTTGATGTTAATGTTCATCCTGCTAAATATGAAGTTAGGTTTGCTAATGGTCGTTGGGTATATGATTTTTTACGGCGTTCAATACGTGAAGCGGTTACACAACCTTTAGGGTCGGGAGCGGGCTTGGTTAAATTAGAGAGCCAGTTAGCGGATAACTCTTCTAATCAGTTTTCAAGAAAGTTTCCCCAATTTCAATCTCAAGCAGGAAAATCATCACAAAGCCTGCAATCAAGTATGGCATTTCAAAAACCTTATGGTCAGAATTACCCTTTAAGCTCTGGTTTGTCTGCAAATGCAGTTAAAGAAGAGTCTCAAGACTATCGTGTAAATCAAAATAAAAATGAATCCAATACGCCCTTATTAGGCTTTGCTAAGGCTCAAATTCATGGAGTTTTTATTCTGGCGGAAAATCAGCAAGGCTTGGTTTTAGTTGATATGCACGCCGCCCATGAAAGGGTGGTTTATGAAAGGATGAAATTTCAGTGGCAAGAGGAGCGCTTAATTTCACAGCCGTTATTAGTGCCAATAGCGATGACGCTTGAGGTTTCAGAGGTTAAGATTTGGGAAGAATATAAAGATTGTTTTGAAAAACTAGGCTTTGAAATTTCATCTTTTGGGTTAGAGAAAATTAAGATAACTGCCGTGCCTGCTTTGTTAGCAAAAAGTAATATTACTAACTTAATACAAGATATGCTCTCTGACCTAACTATAACTGGAAATAGCCAGCTTGTAGAAGAAAAGATCAATCAAATTTTATCAACTATGGCATGTCATGGATCTGTCAGGGCTAATCGTCAGTTAACAATTGATGAAATGAATGCCTTATTACGAGATATGGAAATAACCGCAAGTTCCAATCAATGTAATCATGGACGACCTACTTGGGTTCAGTTATCTATGGAGCAGTTAGATGGCCTGTTTATGAGGGGTAAATAGTGTTATATAAATTCTGCAAGTGATTGTGCATATAGAGTGCAAGCTATTAAGACCCTAATCCAAAAATAGAAACACAAATATTGCATAAGCTATTGATTCCACAGGAAAAGAAAAAATAGCCGTCGAACCTATGGGTGCGACTAATATTTTTTACTTTCCCTGTGAAACCAATATCTTACACACTATCCTGCGTTTCTATCTTTGGATTAGGATAAGATTATTAGCCTATACTTCTGTATTCAAATTGATCGTAATGCCCTCCAATGGCAAAAATATAAATATAATTATTGTCGTATTTATAAATAATGCGATCTTTTTGACTAATTCTACGAGACCACAAACCTGTTAGGTTATGCTTTAATGGTTCAGGCTTCCCTATTCCTATAGAAGGGTCATCACGAAGTATTTCTTTTAATACTCGGTAGAGTGCTTTATGTAATTTTTTATCTTTTTCTCTAAGTTTTTCATATGCTACCCAAGTGTTACCTTCAAAGATCAATGATCTCATTCATCTCTCCCGTGGTTGGTTGATAGCCTTGGTTTTTTGTGTTTGTAGTAGCAGAAAAAGAAATTTGTTTCATTAAGTTATTGTTTTGTAAAACAAATAAAGTCTCTTGTTCTCGTTCCCAGTCATCGGCACTTAAAACAATAAAGTCATCACCACTTCGGCGTGTAACTTTAAGAGGTAAATGCTCTGTAGTTACTTGCTCTACAAAAGTTTTTAAATTTTCTCTAAATCTATTAACGCTAACACTATTCATAATATCCCCAAGTCATTTTGACTTTTTACACTTGTACGGCATGTTAGTACATGATAGCATAAAAATTGAGTAAAGGATTAATTTGCAAAATGCTGTGTCAGAAGTAAATAAAATTAGCTATACGAGTCAAGAGCTTATACTATATGTGTGCAATAATTTGCAGGATTTAGGTTGTACTCTATACGCACAATAACTTGCAGGATTTAGATGTCAAAAAATAGGGATGTGAAGCAGCTTATAGCCAATAAAAAAGTGTTGGCGATTATGGGGGCGACCGCTACGGGGAAGAGTGGTTTATCGATGTTATTGGCAGAAGAGATTCCCATTGAGATTATTAGTGTAGACTCTGCTTTGATTTATCAAGGCATGGATATAGGAACTGCTAAACCTTCGGCAGAAGAGCTTGCACGGGTTCCGCATCATTTAATTAATATTATGATACCTTCAGAAACTTATTCAGCCTCTAGCTTTGTAGAGGATGTTCACAAAATTGTTAAAGAAATTTTTGGGCGTGGCAACTTACCCGTGCTAGTCGGTGGTACTATGATGTATTTTCATGCCTTACAGCAAGGTATGGCAAGCTTACCTTCGGCAGATGCTGCTATTCGTAGTTTATTATTGCAACAGTGGCAAAATGACCCTCAAGTCTTGCACCAACGATTGAAAGCAGTTGATGAAGTGGCTGCAACTCGCATTCATTATAATGACCAACAAAGAGTTTGTAGAGCGTTAGAAGTATTTGAGTTAACAGGTAAACCTTTATCTCAACATCAAAAAGAAGGGAGAGAACAACAAAGTAAAGCATTAACAGAATTTGAGTTAATTAAAATAGCTTTGTTACCTGCTGATCGTAAAGTCTTACATGCAAAAATAGAGCAGCGTTTTAAGCAAATGTTATCGCAAGGTTTTATGGCAGAAGTTGAACAGCTTTATCTTCAGCCAGAATTACACCCAGATTTACCGTCGATTAGAAGTGTAGGCTATCGTCAAGCTTGGTTATTTTTACAGCAAGAATATGATTACGATACTTTTATTGAAAAGGCTTTAGTGGCAACTAGGCAGCTAGCAAAAAGGCAAATAACTTGGTTAAGAAAAGAGCAAGATGTCTTGTTACTTGACCCTTTTAAATTATCAACAGAGAAGCTTTTACAGCTTACTTTGGACGTTATTTTTCCTAGGAATAGTTGAAGCTTTTACCCTAATCCAAAGATAGAAACGCGAAATAGTGTGTAAGATATTGGTTTTACAGGGAAAGTAAAAAATATTAGTCGCACCCATAGGTTGGACGGTTATTTTTTCTTTTCCTGTGGAATCAATAGGTTATGCAATATTAGTGTTTCTATCTTTGGATTAAGGTTTTAGATAACATGCTTTAATATATAGCTTATTGTGCTATGCTTGTTAATAACGAGTGTCAATCGTAACTTTTGCGAAAGTTAGTGTAAAGGGCAATTCTAAAATAACAACCCAGTTCTGTGTTGACTTGGGGAATAAAACCTATGGAGAATAAAAGTGGCTAAAGCTTTACCCATTCAAGACCCTTATTTAAATGCCTTGAGAAAAGAAAAAATTAACGTTGGTATTTACCTTGTGAACGGTGTGAAATTACAAGGGAAAATTGATTCTTTTGACCAGTTTGTGGTTTTATTGCGAAGTAATGTGACACAAATGGTCTATAAGCATGCTATTTCAACCATCGTGCCAGCTCGTGATCCGCAAGATTACGATGAGGAAAGAAGATCTTTGTTACCTAATAAAGCAGAGTCCTAATAATGATACCTAAATCCTGCAAGTGATTGTGCATATATAGCGTAAGATATTGATTTGTAGGGCAATTTTAATTTGAGCGGAATACTTATTGATATTCCCGAAAAATTAAAATTTGCTATACGAATTAATAGCTTATGCTATATGTGTGCAAGCATTTGCAGGGTTTGGGTGATACTTCGCTAGGGTGTATTTATGGAATTATTTGGCAAGCTAGAGCAACGAGAACTAGAAAGAGCCGTTTTGGTTCATGTTGATTTTTATCACGAAGCAGATAGAGAAGAACTCTCAGAGTTTTACGAACTGGTAGATTCTGCTGGAGCAGAAGTCTGTGAGCTAATCACTACAAAACGCAATGCTCCTGATTCAAAATACTTTGTTGGCACAGGCAAGGCAGAAGAAATACGCAATGCGGTATTAACCCATAAAGCAGATGTTGTTATTGTCAATCATGCCCTTAGTCCTGCACAAGAACGTAATCTTTCTGAGCTATTTGAATGTCAGGTATTAGACCGAATTGGTTTAATATTAGATATTTTTGCTCAGCGTGCGCGCTCACATGAAGGTAAATTGCAAGTAGAGCTAGCACAGTTAAAGCGAATGGCAACTCGTTTAGTTAAAGGCTGGACGCATTTAGACCGTCAAGGCGGAATTGGTGCCAGAGGCCCTGGAGAAACTCAACTTGAATCTGATCGCCGTTTAGTTCAAGGTAGAATCAAACAGTTAGAGCGTAAAATTGATAAAGTACGTCAGCAGCGTAATTTAAGGCGTAGCTCGCGTAAAAAGTCAGAAACGCTAATGGTGACTATTATTGGTTATACCAATGCAGGCAAATCTACCCTGTTTAATCAAATGACCCAAGCGGGTGTTTATGCTGAAGATAGATTGTTCGCCACTTTAGATTCCACGCTTAGAAAAGTGCGCTTACCTGGAGCAGGTTCGGTTATTTTTGCTGATACAGTCGGGTTTATTCGTCATATTCCCCATGATTTAGTAGCTGCATTTCGTTCAACCTTAGAAGAAACCAGAGAAGCAGATTTGCTAATTCATTTAGTTGATGCCAGTGATCATAACCGAGAAGAAAAAATGCGTGATGTGGCAGAGGTTATTAAAGAGGTTGGGGCGGATAAAGTTCCACAGCTAGTGGTTTATAATAAAATAGATAATTTAAATCCACCCATTAAAGCCAAGGTAGATTTAAATTCACAAGGTTTAGCTGAAAGAGTATGGCTGTCTGCGAAAAATAATGAAGGCATTGATCTCATGATGGATGCTGTAGCCTCTCATTTTAGGGGGAGATTTTTAACGGTTAATTTAACCTTAAATGTTCAAGCAGGAAAGAAGCGTGGTGAGCTTTATCAGCTAGGAACTATTTTAGAAGAAAGTTTTGATGAGGAAGGCCATAGTCAGTTTAAAATGTGCCTAACCGAGTCAGAAGCAAATATGATTCAGAAATGGGATGAAATTATTTCTTATCAAGTAGAGACGCATGCATAAAACTTGAATCCAAAAATAGTTTGAATTTCACTGAAAATATGATAAAAATCTTGTCAATAGCTGGCCATCACCTAATGAGTTACCTTTTTTAGCAAATTTTATCCTCATTTTTCTCTCGCAACTCTTGCATGCAAAAATTTATTCATAAACCTGTAACCAAAAATAGGGTCAAAATTGTTGTTATTTCAAACTAAATCTTTTCTTCATTCTTTTATGATGACATTTGCTAATTAAAATTATAAAATGGTCATTAAATTTTTTTATTGGAGAAAGTTGTGGCTTGGAATGAACCTGGAAAACCTGGACAAGATCCTTGGGGTAACTCAAATAATAGTGGCAATGGCGATAAACCGCCAGAAGAGCCTAAAAGATCTAATCAATCAAATAACAATGATCCTGACTTAGATGAAATGCTAAGGAAAGCTCAACAGCTTTTTGGCGGTGTAAAAAATAAAATGGGTGGTGGCGGCTCTATTGGAGCTAAAGGCATTACTGCAATTATCGTTTTAATTGCTTTTGTGTGGATGTTAAGCGGTATTTATATTATCGAACCTGCGGAAAGAGGTGTGGTCACGCGTTTTGGTGCTTTGACTGTAGAAACAACAGCAGGACCTCATTGGCATATTCCTTATCCTTTTGAAAGTGTAACCAAGGTTAATGTTGACCGTATCCGTATTGCTGAAATTGGTTATCGTTTTGATAATCGTAATCAAGCGGGTAATGTCATCTCTGAATCTTTAATGTTAACTAAAGATGAAAATATTGTTGATATTAAAGTAGCGGTGCAGTACAAGGTTAAAAGTGCTAGTGATTATTTGTTTGCGGTTTCTGATCCAGATAATTCGTTGCGTGCCATTATAGAAAGTGCTTTACGAGAAGTAGTAGGGCAAAACAGAATGGAATTTATTCTAACTCAGGGTCGTGAAGAAGTGGTTGCTAAAGTAAAAGAGATTTCTCAAATTACATTAGATAAATATCAAACTGGTTTGTTTATTACTACTGTTAACTTACAAGATGCTCAACCACCAGAGCAGGTTCAAGCAGCTTTTGCTGATGCCGTTAAAGCTCGTGAAGATAGAGAGCGTCTTATCAATGAAGCTCAAGCTTACGCTAATGATATTTTGCCAAGGGCTCGTGGGCAAGCTGCGCGTATGCTTGAAGAAGCCAGTGCGCATCATGATCGTGTTATTGCTGAAGCAACGGGTAAGTCTAGTCGTTTTTTAAGTATCTTGGAACAATATGAGTTATCGCCAGAAGTGGTGCGTAAACGTCTATATGTAGATGCAATTGCAAATGTACTTGGTAATTCTTCTAAAATATTTATGGGTGCTGAATCGAGTAATAACTTGCTTTATTTGCCATTAGGTCAAATGATGGGTGGGCAACAACAGCAAGCAACTATTCCCTTTCAACAATTGGGTTCTGCTGTAAGTCCTCAGCTTGGTGCTCAGCCAGTGGGTAGGGCTGCTAATCAGCCGGGTAATATTCGCGATTTTTTAAGCGCTAGGGAGATTCGCTAATGAAATATATAATTTTGATTGTAATGGCCGCTATTTTATTTGTGGGTATTAATTCTTTGTTTACGGTTAAAGAGGGTGAAACCGCTATAGTCTTACGCTTAGGAGAAATTATTGAAGCAGATTTAGAGCCTGGCTTGCATCTGAAAGTTCCTTTCATTAACAATGTTAAGCATTTTGATGCACGCTTGCAGACTTTAGATGCGCCTCCTGAGCGTTATTTAACCAAAGAGCAAAAGAACCTTATAGTAGATTCTTTTGTTAAATGGCGAATAGTCGATGCAGAAAAATTTTATACTACTCTAAACGGTGATCCACGTTTAGCTAATATGCGTTTATCTCAAATTATTACCGATGCTTTGCGTGCCGAGTTTGGTCAACGTACCGTTCAGGAAGTAATTTCTCGTGATCGTGAACGTATGGTGGCAGATATTACCGTAGCGACAGGAGCTGGTGTTGCTGGATTTGGAATAGAGATTGCAGATGTTAGAGTTAAGCGAGTAGATTTGCCTGAGGATGTTTCTGAGTCGGTTTATCGACGTATGGAAGCTGAGCGTACGCGAGTTGCGAAAGAATTACGTTCGGAAGGAGCAGAAGCTGGAGAAAGAATTCGTGCAGATGCTGATCGTCAAAAGGTCGTTATTGTTGCAGAGGCATTTAGAGAGGCTCAGATTAAGAAAGGGCATGGAGATGCAACAGCGGCAGGAATTTTCTCCGAAGCTCATTCTCAAAACCCTGAATTCTATTCTTTTCATCACAGTTTAGAGGCTTATCAGCGTGTCTTTAACAGTAGATCGGATATACTTTTAGTTGATCCTAATTCTGACTTCTTTAGGCATTTTAATTCTAAGAACTAAGTTCTTGGAGATTTAATCAAGTAGCTTTTTAAATTAAGGTGGGTTTTCCCACCTTTTTTGTGGGATTTGGAAAAAACATTGATAACTATTTTAATTACAGCCATAGCATTAGTGTTTATTATTGAAGGAATTTTGCCTTTCTTATTCCCTAATTTTTGGCGAAAAATGATGTCTGATGCAGTTCAATTAGAAGAAAAGAAATTAAGATTAATGGGGTTGTTTAGCGTGATTATTGGTTTAATCATTCTATTGGTTTTTGCAGGATAAACATTACTACCTAAATCCTAATTTACAAATACGAGTTAATTTTTATGATAGAAAAAACATGGTTTACCCCTGAAGGGATTGAAGACCTTCTGCCTCAACAAGCAAGGCAACTAGAATATTATCGTCGCCAGTTGTTAGATGGCTTTGACCAATCCGGTTACGATTTAGTTTTGCCGCCTGTTGCAGAGTTTACCGACTCTTTATTGACGGGTACAGGTTCTAAAATGGCAAGAGAAACTTGTCGATTCACAGATCAAGAAAGTGGTAAAATTATGGGGGTGCGAACCGACATGACCCCGCAAGTGGCACGTTTGGTTGCTAATAGATTTAAGGATCAAGAGGGCATTATTCGCTTATGTTATGCGGGTGAAGTATTAAAAAGCCGTAATAATAAAGCCAAAGGTTCTCGTAGCCCTATTCAAATTGGAGCAGAGCTGTTTGGTGATTCTGGCATTGAAAGCGATATTGAAGTAATTGATTTGATGTTAAATTCAATGTCAGGCTTAAATTTAGATAAATTAAATTTAAGTTTAGGGCATGTTGGGGTAATGAATAACTTAATGGCTCTAGCGGAGTTATCTGCAAACCAGCAAGAGCAATTAGTAGATATTCTGTTGAGAAAAGCAACCCCAGAGTATCAAGAGTTTATAACAGATTTATCTGTTTCACCTGACATTAAGACTATCTTTGATGGCTTGTTAAGCCTAGCTGGAGATGCCGAACAGGTGATTGAAAAGGCAGAAGTTTTACTGTCAAATTGTTCTGTAGAATTAGCAGAGATGATAAAACGAGTTGCGGGTATCGTTAATATGATTAAAGTTCATTATCCAACCGTACATATTCATTTAGATTTAGCAGATTTACGTGGTTATAGCTACCATACTGGAATTATTTTCTCTTGTTATGCAATTGGTCAAAAGCTTTATCCTATTGCCAAAGGTGGTCGTTATGATGGGGTAGCAGAATCTTTTGGCTCAAATACCGCTGCTACAGGTTTTAGCATGGACTTAAGAAGTGCTTTAGACTTATTGCCAGATGCACCGCAAGGGATTAAGGCTAAAGTATTTTACCCGACGCTAGATGATGTGAGGCTAACAGAAAAAGTAAAATCTTTAAAGTTAGAAGGCTATCGTTTAATTCGAAAGTTACCTAGCTCTAGTATTCCTAAGGGAAGTCAAGAATTAGAAAAACAGGCAGATCAATGGGTCGTTACTGGGTAGGGTAGGCGTGCAGTTACAAAAAGAGAGGAACTATGTCAAAGCGTAATATCGTTGTGGTAGGAACACAATGGGGTGATGAAGGAAAAGGAAAAATTGTTGATCTGTTAACTGATAGAGTCGCCGCAGTTATTCGTTTTCAAGGCGGGCACAATGCTGGTCATACCTTGGTTATTAATGGACAAAAAACAGTTTTACACTTAATTCCATCGGGAATTCTTCGAGAAGAGGTTGAATGTTTTATTGGTAATGGCGTGGTTTTAGCACCAGATGCACTTGCTAAAGAAATGAGACAACTTGAAAAGACCGGTCTAAAGGTTAAACAGCGTTTAAAAATTAGTGATGCTTGTCCTTTAATTTTAGATTATCACGTTGCCTTAGATCAGGCTCGAGAACTAGCTCGTGGTAATAAAGCGATTGGTACAACAGGTCGAGGAATTGGCCCTGCTTATGAAGATAAAGTTGCACGGCGTGGTTTAAGAGCTGGAGATTTACGTGATCTGACAAGGTTTAAAATTAAGCTTAAAGAAACCCTAGATTATCACAATTACATGATTACTAATTATTATAAAGCTGATGAAGTTTCATTTGATGAGCTTTGGGTAAAATGTCAGAATTATGCCACCTTAATTGTCCCAATGTTGGCTGATATTCCTAATCTCATCGCAACTTATAATAGTCAAGGTAAAAATTTGCTGTTTGAAGGTGCACAGGGAGCCTTATTAGATATTGATCAAGGAACTTATCCTTACGTCACTTCTTCTAATACTACCTCTGGAGGAGCAGCTTCTGGTTCTGGTATTGGTCCAACAGAATTGGACTATGTGCTAGGAATTACTAAGGCTTATGCAACCCGTGTAGGTTCGGGGCCTTTTCCAACTGAGTTGGATTATAATTGTGATACTGATATTGGGGATCCAATCGGTAAAGAACTTGGAACTCGCGGGCATGAATTTGGTGCAACAACAGGTCGTCAGCGACGCTGTGGTTGGTTTGATGCGGTGGCTTTGCGTCGTTCAGCTCAGATTAATGGTTTAACTGGTATGTGTTTGACTAAGCTTGATGTGATGGACAATTTAGAAGAAGTTAAAATTTGTGTTGCCTATGTTGATGAAAAAGGTAAAGAAAGTTTGTTAACTCCGAGCAGTGCAGACGAATATGAAAAGGTTGTGCCAAAATATATCACTATGTCAGGCTGGAAAACTTCTACAGTAGGAACCGCAAGCTGGGAAGAGCTGCCAGAAGTGGCTAAAAGCTATATTAAGTTTTTAGAAAAAGAGGTTGGTGTAGAAGTTTCAATTTTATCAACTGGGCCTGATAGAGCAGAAACCTTGATATTAAAAGATCCTTTTGCATAGAACCTAAATCCTGCAAGAACTTGCAGGATTTAGGTAGAAAGTTATATGCTCTTAGCACTTTAAAGCAGATGTTATTGAGTGTTAAGAGTATAAATATTAGTTATTAAATGTGGAGTAATGTATGAAAAAGTTGTTAGTAGGTTTAGTTTTGGGTTTATCTGTGTCTTTGTCATTACCAGCAATGGCTCAAACTCTTGAGAAAAAGACTTTTGAAAGTCAGTTTGGGGAAGCTATGGTTTTGAATGAGTCAGTTCAATGGGTTATTTTTGCTGCTTCTAAGGACGCTAGTGATTGGGTGGAAGATTCGTTCGTGGCGTTAGAGATAACGGATAAAGAACTAGGCAATAAAAACATGATGTTTGTTGCAGATATTCATAAAATGCCAGCATTAGTGACGCGTTTATTCGCACTTCCACAGATGAAAAGATATGATTTTAGTATGGCTTTGGATAAAGAAGGGGTTACCAAGGATGTTTGGCCTCAAAAGGAAGATCAAGTTTCAGTTTATCAATTAGAAAACTTGAATATTAAAGAAGTTAAGTTTTTTGATAATAAAGCTGATATAAAAGCCTTTACTAAAGAGGTAATGAGTAAATAGAGTTTAACTAGATTCTGTAAGTGATTGTGCTATATGTGTGCAAGATCTTGCAGAATTTAAATCTATGCTCTTCGTATTATTGAATGCGAATAGCATAGTTTTTTTCAGCCCCTTTTTCATGCAACAAAGGTTTCGGGGTCTTGTATTTTTTCTAGTATTTCCTTAGCATGTCCTTCAGGTGATACATCGTATTCGGCATAGATAACTTCATTTTCGGGATTAATAATGAACGTTGAGCGGATGATGTCTATTTTTTTCTCACCATCTTTTTCTTTTTCTTGCAAAACAAAGTAAGCTTGGCACATTTCTCCTGCGGTATCTGCAAAAAGCTCTATATTTAAATTAAACTTTTCAATAAAGGCTTGATGACTTTCACTATCATCTTGGCTTATTCCGAGAATGACGGTATTTTCTTCGGCAAATTTATCTGCTAAATCTGAAAACTGTTGTGCTTGCAAGGTACAGCCAGGAGTATCATCTTTTGGATAAAAATATAAAACTATATTTTTTCCTGCGTAATTTTCTATGGTACGGGTTTCTTGATTTTGGTTTTTAATAAAAAAATCAGGAGCGGTTTGACCTACGTGAATAGTGGTGGGGATTTTTTGTTCCATCTCTTGTTGATACTTTTTAGCTAATTTTTGAGTAAAACGGTAGGACATCCATAGAGCTGGAAATATGATCGCAAAAGTTACTAGTAGTGTCATAAAGCTGGCAAATAAAGTTTCTCCCTGAAAATAAACCACTCCCCCGACAACAATAGCCATAATGAGACCATTACGAAAACCTTTTTTAAAGGCGGGTTCTTTATTGTTAAAACGATTCATGGTTTAATTCCTCTTTTAAGGGGTAAATTAGGGTCAAGAGACCATTCTTGGATAGAGGCATCATACATTTTAATATTCTTATAGCCAAGGTGTTGAAACATGGGAATAAGCCTTGCTGCTCTATGAGCGGTGTTGCAGTATAAAATAATGGTTTTATTCTTATCCCCTAAATTAAGTTGAGATAAAATCTCAATTAATTGGTCGTCGGAACGTTGTTTAAAACCATTTCTGTGGTTAACACTAATATCCCAAGGAAGCAAAATGGCAGTGGGTATATGACCAGACCTTTTGTTATTAGGAGAGCCTATAAATTCTTCTTCGGTACGGGTGTCAACTATTAAAATGTTTGGATCATCTATGGCGGCGAGAACTTCAGCTTTATCTGCGGTGAAAAAATCGTATAAATCTATTTTAGGTACTGGGTAGTGGCTGGGTATGATTTTTGGGTGCGATTGAGTGACAGGAAAGTTATTAAGAAGCCAAGATACAATTCCACCATCAAGAATGGATACTTTATTGTGTTTGAGCTTAATAAGTTCCCAGTAGAGACGACTGGCGGTGAGGTTTCCTTTGCTGTCATAAAGCACAATATGATCGTCAGGTTTGACACCTAGCTGGGATAAAAGGTTTGCCATATAGTATTTACCGCCACTTAAATGCAAGCCATTCTGAGGTTTGATGAGCCAGTCATAACTCACCCAAATAGCGTTGGGTAAATGAAGTTTTTGGTATTCACTTCTGGGGCTTAAGTCAATAAGCTTAATGTTTTTTTGGTTTTCAAATACCCAATCGGCAGTCACAAAAATAGGTGCTTTGGCGAAAGCAGAAGAACTTAATAATAAAGTAAGTAGTAGGCTGAAAAAGATAGAATGTCGCATTATTTTTTTTCCAATAAACTTGCTAAACATCTTAAATAAGAGGTTTCATCAGGTAAAGTGTTGTTACGTTGTGATTGCCACAGAGATTCTGCTAGACAGTCCATCATGGCATGTTCTGTGTCATGGACGTTGCCTATTTTACTTCCAAGCTTTTGGTATATTTTTTGTATGCCTGCTGGACGATCTAGAGCGACCTGTTCTTGTAGTCCTAAGTGCATTCCCATGTGTAAAAAAGGGTTGGTTTCACCCATTTCTGGTAGGTATTCGTTACCTAAATGGGTTTGGTTTTTGAGCATTAAATGGTATTCGGGGTGGAGGTCAATGGCACGAGCTACCATGGTTTCAATGGCGTCCATTTTTTCTCCTTTAGCAGACTTGTGCCAAACATTAACATAAAACTGGCGGAGCTTGTCTCTTTCTTGAGTGTAAAACATAGTTTGTAATAAGTTTGATTGATAATATTTGAAAGAATGAAGTATAACCCAAATTTTATTAAAATCGTTTTTAAAAATATTCCAGTTAAGCGGTTTTTTGGTTAAACTCGCATAAATCACAAATACAACAGGTGGCACATTTTGGTTTTCTGGCTGTACAAATGTATCTGCTGTGTAGAATAATTAAGTGGTGAGCTGAGATTAAGAAGGATTTAGGTACAAATTTAAGCAGTGATTTTTCAACCTCTAAGACGTTTTTTCCAGGAGCAAACTTGGTGCGGTTTGAAAAACGAAAAATATGGGTATCAACCGCCATAGTTGCATGTCCATAGGCAGTATTGAGAACAACGTTAGCGGTTTTACGACCTACTCCAGGTAAATTTTCTAGGTCTTTACGGTTATCAGGAACTATTGAATCGTGCAGTTCGATTAGCATTTTACAAGTTTTAATTATATTGGCACCTTTGGTATTAAACAGCCCAATAGTTCTAATATATTCTTTGAGATTGTCTAGCCCAAGTGCGTAAATGGTTTCGGGAGTATTAGCGATGGGAAAGAGTTTATTGGTAGCTATGTTTACCCCTTTATCGGTTGCTTGAGCAGATAGAATAACTGCAATTAATAGTTCAAAGGGGTTGCTGTAATTGAGTTCTGTTTTGGGGTCAGGAATCTCTTTAGCAAGGCGGTTAAATATTTCTAGGCGTTTTGTTTTGTTCATTAATTTACATTAATTGTAATGCCTAACGCATTGTTTTGTTTGTCAGAACGGCGAATTTCGATATAGTTTTTAATGGCAATAAATAATCCCAAAGCAATAAAAGCTCCCGGTGGTAAAACAGCAAGTAAAACGGGTTGGTAGTTTTCGCTAAAGGTAATAGTAAGGTTTTTGGCAGACTCTCCAAACATTAGATCCATTTGATCGAACAAGGTTCCGTTGCCAACAATTTCGCGAAAAGCACCTAACAAAATTAAAATCGCCGCAAAGCCCGCTCCCATAAATAAAGCGTCAACAATAGCTTTATCAACGGGTTGCTTAGAAGCAAAGGCTTCAGCACGTCCTAAAATGGCACAGTTGGTAACGATTAGGGGAATAAATATTCCTAAAATGCCATGCAAGGTATGTAAATAAGCATTCATTAGCAAGTCAATAATGGTTACTGCTGAGGCAATAATCGCAACGAATACTGGAATACGAATTTCATCAGAAACATGGTTTCTAATAAGAGAAACCAAGATGTTTGAGATAAGCAGTACAGCCATGGTTGCTAAGCCTAGTCCGATACCATTAACGGTGTTATTGGTGACGGCAAGTAATGGACACAGACCTAACAGGGCGACCAGAGCCTGATTATTTGTCCATAATCCATTGGCTGCAATGTGTTGGTATTCAGCTAACTTGGTTTGAATAAAGTTGGGTTTTATTGTGGCTGTATCGTCAGTTGATGAATCAATACTCATAAAGAATTTCACCTTCTTGATTGATAAATTCTAATGCTCTGCGAACGGCATTAACAACCGCTCTTGGGGTAATGGTGGCTCCTGTGAACTGGTCAAATTTTCCACCATCTTTTTTAACTCGCCATTTATCAGCATTATTAGCACTGAGGTATTGCCCATCAAAAGCGGTAATCCAGTCGGATCTTCTAATCTCAATTTTATCACCTAAACCAGGGGTTTCTTTGTGTCTTATCACCCGCACTCCTGAGACTCGACCATCTTTAAATACGCCAATAAGAATATGAATGTTACCAGTATAGCCATCTGGTGCAATGGTTTCAAAAATAACTCCAACAGGCTTGCCGTTTAGGCGGGCACGATAAATAGTCACAGGTTCTGAAGTACCAAAATGTTCTTCTGAAACAACTTGTTTTGTGTCTTGCAACGGATTGTTATTATAATGCTTTTCTGGTAAAACTTGGTTAAAAGCTGCAATCATGGCTTGTCTTTTTGCTTCGGCAATATCTTCTTTAGTGAGTTGCATCACGCCTAGCAGTAAGCCAATCCCTACTAAGGTGAATAGGCTAAGAGATAAGGCAGATTTAAGCATTTGCTTCCACAATACTATTTTTGAATTGGACTGACTAGGTTTAGTCATTTAGTTTTTTTCCCTAACGAACTTTTATAGCCAAATACACGAGGTTGAGTATATTGATCAATTAAAGGCACACACATATTCATAATTAAAATCGCAAAAGCAATCGCATCGGGGAAAGCACCCCAGTTACGGATAACATAAAGCAATATCCCAATTCCAGCCGCAAAAACTAGCCGCCCTCGTGGTGTGGTACTAGAAGTTACTGGATCGGTAATAATAAAAAAAGCTGCCAACATAGTGCCACCAGAAAAAAGATGGAAAGATACTGAGGCGTATTGGTCAGGATCGATAGAGTGGAAAATAAAAGCTATTAAAGACAAAGACCCTAAAAAAGCAACAGGATATTGCCAGCTAATAGCACGAGAATAAAGTAACCATAATCCTCCGACAAAAAAGGTTAAATTAACCCAAGCCCAGCCTTCACCAAGTTGTATAGAGTTAAAGAAGGGATGAGTTAAGGCTTGTTGAAGGGTTTCTCCCTGCGCAATAGCAGTTTTTACCACGCCAAGGGGAGTTGCACCTGTAATAGCATCTAATGATAGTTGCGTGCTTAAACCAAAAATAAGATTAAATGAATCCATAAAATTTAGGTGAAAACCAAGCAAACTATGAGGCAGGGTGTAAATTGACATTTGAGCGGGGAAAGAGATTAATAAAAAAGCAAACCCCACCATCGCAGGATTAAAGGGGTTATAGCCAAGCCCACCATAGAGGTGCTTACCAAAAATTACCGCAAAAGTTGTGCCAGATACAATAATCCACCACGGAGCATCAGGAGGAATAGAAAATACCAGCCCTGTTACGGTGATGAGAATACTAAGATCACTTAAATAAGGTTTAACTGGACGACCACGCATTTTGAGCATAATGAACTCAACCAATAAAGCGGTCATTAACCCCAGTATCCACTGAATAGTGATGCCCCAACCAAAAAAGAAAATATGGGTGAGCAGGGCAGGTAACGCCGCAATTTGCACCTTTATCATTAATTGTTGAATATTAAGGTTGCTTGTCATAATGATATTACCTGAATTACGCAGGATTTTTTCTTCTGCTCAGATGCTCTCAATCGTTGCATAGAATGGCTAGGCTTCTCTTGAGAGCATCTGAGCAGGAGTAAAAAGACAAGTAAGGCTGGTGATAACATTATGACAAGCAACCTTAGGTTATTTTGCATAAAAGGCGAGGTATAAAAGGAACTCAAATTAAGATCCGTAAATGATTGTGTGAACGATGAAGGACTATCCTAATGTATTACCTAAATCCTGCAAGTACTTGCACACCTATAGCATAAGCTTTTGATTCGTATAGCTAATTTTAATTCTTTGGGGATATTAATAAGTATTCCACTCGAATTAAAATTGCTCTACAAATCAACATATTACACTATATATGCGCAATCACTTGCAGGATTTGGGAACAACTCTTAATTATACAAAACTCTTAATTATAAAGGATAATAAAACAATGCCGATTAAATTGCTAAAAAATAATTAAGACCTAAATTATGCAAGTGCTTGCACACATATAGCTTACACTAATATATGCACAATCACTTGCAGGATG
The DNA here is from genome assembly GCA_964601165.1 of uncultured Piscirickettsiaceae bacterium. Classification (GTDB taxonomy): domain Bacteria; phylum Pseudomonadota; class Gammaproteobacteria; order Thiomicrospirales; family Thiomicrospiraceae; genus Thiosulfativibrio. The sequence goes on from CAZRMK010000017.1 coordinate 17,583, forward strand.
TAGGTAGGATTAAAGCAAAACAAACGGAGATAAAATGGCAAAGAAAAAAGAAGCACAGAAAGAAACGCTAGAAAAACAACTTTGGAAATCGGCAGATAAACTACGTAAAAATATTGATGCCGCTGAATATAAGAATATTGTGCTTGGGTTAATTTTTCTTAAATATATATCTGATGCTTTTGAAGAACTATACGCCAAACTAAAAGCAGAAAAAGGCGAATATATTGGTTCTGATGCTGAAGACAAGGACGAATATCAAGCCGAAAATGTATTTTTTGTACCAGCAGATGCACGTTGGACACGCCTACAAAATAATGCCAAACAACCCAGTATAGGAAAAACCGTTGATGAAGCAATGGATGCTATTGAAAAAGAAAACCCATTGCTAAAAGGAGTCTTACCTAAAGTGTAATGGTCAAGTAAAACTGTGAGGCTTATAATTCATCACTTCGTCGTTATTTCTTGATAATGCTATCCTCTTTTATTTCAATGGAAGGGCTGGTAGGGGTATCTACTTTAGTATTTACCTTATCTTCTACCACTTTAGAGGTGGATGATTTATCCTTTGGATCAGTGCTGAGTGAGTGAATAGACATTTCAGCGGCTCCTTCAGGTACTCGACGGCGACCATTGTAGCTACGAGTATTGTAACGACTGCGGCGTCTAGGGCGACGCTTATCTTCTGTTGAAGAGCTAGAGTTGCCTTTTTCTTTAGAAGTTACTTCTGGTTTTTTAATACCTTCATTTTTAGATTTGTTTACTGAGCCTTGTTTATTATGTTCTGTTGTTGATGTAGATTTTGTTGTTTCTTCATCACGATTTTTTCTTGAGCGATAATTTTTACTACGATCATTTTGTTCTTCAGTATTGCGGCGCGGACGATTACGATCAGAGCGAGTGTTGCGTCCTGATGCATCTTTATTGTTTTCTCCATCTTTATCGTTGTGCTTGCGGTTACGGTTGCGATTGCGGTCATTATGGTTACGATTGCGGTTTTGATTATTGTGACGACGTGGTGCTTGCGATTTTTTAATTTCTTCTGATTTTTTTTCAGCAGTAAAAAGAGTTTTCCAAAGACGCGAGAATAAGCTGGGCTTTGTATCCCCAGCTTGTGGTGAAGTTTTATTGGGTTTTGGTGCTGGAGGGGCTGCAGAAGGCTCCATGTTTTTTAAAGCAGGCTCTTCTTTGGTTTTAGGAATCGCTGGTTCAGTTACCGCAAATTCTTCAGGAATAGCTATTTCTTTTATTGTATAGCTTGAGCCATCGGAAACTTCATCATTATGGCGTGCACGATCCATTATGTATTGAGGAGTGATAAGGTGCTCATTTGGAACTATAAGAAGATGTAAACCATGTCTGTCTTCAATATGGGTGATTTGTCCGCGTTTTTCATTGAGTAAAAAAGTAGCAACATCGATAGGAAGTTGTACTGTGACGCGACGAGTATTTTCTTTCATCGCTTCTTCTTCTAAAAGACGAAGGATAGAAAGGGCTAAAGACTCTACTCCTCGAATAACTCCAACTCCCTTACAGCGTGGGCAGGGTATTTGAGTTGATTCTTCAATAGATGGTCGTAATCTTTGGCGTGACATTTCGAGTAAACCAAAACGTGATATTTTACCAATTTGAACTCGTGCTCGATCAGGTCTAACGGATTCGCGCATTTTGTTTTCAATTTCACGCTGGTTCTTGTTTGAGTGCATGTCAATGAAATCAATAACTACCAGTCCACCCAAGTCACGCAAGCGTAATTGGCGGGCAATCTCATGAGCTGCTTCCATATTGGTGTGAAAAGCGGTCTCTTCAATATCACCACCTTTAGTTGAGCGGCTTGAGTTGATGTCAATGGCAGTTAACGCTTCGGTAATATCTATGACGATTACACCGCCAGAGGGTAAAGTGACTTCGCGTTGATAAGCAGTTTCAATTTGAGATTCTATTTGAAAACGGGTAAAAAGTGGTACGGTATCCTGATAGGGCTTAACTTTAAAAACCTGTTGTGGCATTACATGTTGAATAAAATCACGAGCTTTATGGAAAACCTCCATATTGTCTATAATAATTTCACCAATATCTTGTCTTAGATAATCACGAATTGCTAAAATGACAATATCAGATTCTTGATGAATTAAAAAAGGAGCGGGCTTTTCTTCAGCAGTGGTCTTAATGGCATCCCATAGTTGAGTTAAGTAGTTGACTCCCCATTGTAATTCTTCTGTTGATTTTCCAACGCCTGCGGTTCTAATAATAAGTCCCATGCCTTCTGGGATGTTTACTTCAGAAAGAGAATCACGGGTTTCACTACGATCTTCTCCTTCAATACGTCGAGAAATTCCACCTGCTTTTGGATTATTTGGCATCATGACAATATAAGGGCCAGCAAGGGTGATCTGAGTGCTTAAAGCCGCTCCTTTATTGCCACGTTCTTCTTTTTGAACTTGAACAATAACTTCTTGACCTTCTTTTAATACATTAGATATGCTTAAACGCTCGCCAGTATGATCTTTTGGGTAGTATTCTTTAGCGACTTCTTTAAATGGTAAAAATCCATGTCTTTCAGAGCCATAATCAACAAAGGCAGCTTCAAGATGCTGTTCGATTCGAGTAATTTTTCCTTTGTAAATATTGGCTTTTTTCTTTTGGTGGTGTGGTGTTTCGACATCTAAGTCGTATAGTTGTTGTCCATCAACCAGAGCAATTCTTGTCTCTTCTGATTGAGTGGCGTTAATTAGCATTCTTTTCATGCGTTTCTCTTTTTATTTTGTACCTAAATCCTGCAAGTGATTGCAGGATTTAGGTTGTAATTAAACCTTTATGCAAAAGGTTTTGTCGCAAGAGAAGTATATCAAAAATAGAGGAGGTCTAAGAGGTAGAGAGTAAGCGAGTTAGAGCTTATTAATGTTATTTAAGTGATAGAGTTAGTGGTTTGGTTAACGACTAACTAAAATAATTTTTAACCGTAAGGAATCGTATTAAAAATACGGTTTGTCATCTTGTTAATTATTTTAATATCACTAATCTTAAAGGACATTATTTTTATCGAGCTGGTTCTTTTGTGCTGTTCCAGCTCTTAGCTAAAAGAAAATGTGTTAAGAGGCTTTTGTATTAAGGACTCTAATTTAGTACATGTTTCTAGTTTCGTGTTAGTTCACTGTTTTCTCTATCACTGGTAGGTCGACTTATGAGCATCGCTTTTTGGGCGGGAGCGACAGGCAGTGTTTTAGAAATTTCTTTCTTTGGTGTTACTTCAGTTTATTATTTTTTCTAAGACTGGATACTTTGTTAAATATTCATGACCATAGAAAAAATATCTTGCTAAATATATCATTCATTGCAGTTACTTGCAATGTGATTTTTTTAAGTGTTTCTTTAAATTTATGGTATTGAGGTACCCTTTAGTTATTTGAGGGGGTTCGATAGAGAGTTTGGGTTGCTTGTAAATATCTTTTACGATTCCAGATAAGCCCCCAACGGCTTCCTCCTACTTGACGCCATAATACTGAAGCACGAATTCCAGCTAGTAAAACTGCACGAATCTTATTGGCAGTTTTAGAGTTTTGTAAGTGACCATGTTGACCATTAACCATTATTTTAGGATTAATTTTACTAACATTATCAGCATAAGCTCGTGCTAGGGTGGCAATGACATTTTCATGATATTCACCGAATAAATCCCTTTTATCTTTTGCAGACTCAACAACACGCGAAACTTTAGAGAAAACTCCTTCTGAATCAGAGACGTTTTTTTCTAAAATCATTAAGCTTAGAACATATTTAGTAATTTCAATGTTACGAGGTGATGAGCCAGAATGGTCGGTACTCATTTGTGTCAGTAAGGTTTGCACGCCGAGCTGTATGTTGTCAGCATCGCCACCAAATACGTCAAGCGTGCTTTGGGGGTTGTCACAAAATAATGAATTGATAGTGCTTTGAAAAGCGGCACTATCTGTTTTTCCCGTGGTGGCAAGTTCATAAACTTGTTGCGCGGCTTGATAAACACCAATTAAGGCTATGGCTTTATCTTGATCTGTATAATAATTTGTCATAAATTTTAAATCTCTTTTGCAAAAAGTCTTTTCAGGCGCTATGTAAAGGCTTGCTATGATAGCGCTCGGTAATCACGCCACCACCTAAGCAGTCTTTGTCCTGATAAAAGACGATAGATTGCCCGGGAGAAATGGCTGTTTGCTCATCGTTAAATTGTACGATAATTTCATCTTCTTTATGACTTATAATTTGGCAAGGCTGTTCGGTTTGGCGGTAACGAATTTTTGCTTTTAAGGGAGTGTTTAATATCGGAAGCTTACCAGACACCCAGTCACAGGTATTGGCAGTTAAAAAAGCATGATTTAATAAGGGATGATCGGCTCCTTGTACAGCAATAAGTTGATTGGTATTTAGGTTTTTATCGGCAGAAAACCACGGTAGACCAGAGTCTCCATGTCCTCCACCAATACCTAAGCCTTTGCGTTGCCCTAGTGTGTGGTACATTAGGCCATCGTGTTTACCAATAACCATACCTTTATTGTTGACAATATCTCCGGGTTGAGAGGGAAGATATTGTTGTAAAAAAGCTCTAAATTTACGTTCACCAATAAAACAAATTCCAGTGCTGTCTTTTTTGTTGTGAGTGATTAGGTTATCTTTTTCTGCCAATTCACGAACATAGGGCTTTTTTAACTCGCCAAGAGGAAATAAAGTTTTTTGTAGTTGCGATTGTTGTAGGGTGTAGAGGAAATAACTTTGATCTTTATTGTTATCTGTTCCCTTTAGTAAGCGACAATCTCCCGCTTCGTTACGTCGAATTTGTGCATAGTGACCTGTAGCGATAAAATCAGCTCCAAGATTGATAGCATGATTTAAAAAGGCTTTAAATTTAACTTCTTTGTTGCATAAAATATCTGGATTAGGGGTGCGTCCAGCTTGGTATTCAGCTAAAAAATGTTTAAATACTTTGTCCCAGTATTTTTTGGAAAAATTTTCTATATGAAGGGGAATCCCTATTTTTTCACAAATAGAAAATACGTCTTTAAGATCTTCGGCAGCGGGGCAATAATCTTCTGCATCATCGCCTTCCCAGTTTTTCATAAACAAGCCTTCAACCTGATAGCCTTGTTGTTTGAGGAGGAGGGCGGTTACTGATGAATCAACCCCGCCAGATAATCCGACGATAACTTTAGTATTGGAAATTTTTTTCATGTAATTATTTTACCAAATTCTAAGTGGGGATTCGGGTATTAGGTTCTTCTTTGAAGTTAAATCTCATAGAAAAATCTGTAGCTTTTAAATGTTTGGTAATCGCTCCTGTGGAGATAAAATCAACCTCTGTGTTTATCAGGCTAGGTAGGTTTTTGATTTCAACATTGCCAGAGGCTTCTAATTTTGCCGTATGAAGGTGTTGTTTATTTAATAATACCGCTCCATGAATCATACTTAGGGAAAAGTTATCTAGCATAATGATGTCGGCTTGAGCCTCTAGCGCTAGATGTACTTCGTCTAAATTTTCAGTTTCTACTTCTACTTTAATGTTTGGGTGGAGTGTTTTAGCAAGAGCAACTGCTTTAGCAATGCCTCCTACAGATATAATATGGTTTTCTTTGATTAAAATTGCATCATACAAACCTATGCGGTGATTGGTTCCCCCGCCGCAGGCAACGGCATATTTTTGTGCCAGCCTTAATCCTGGTAAGGTTTTGCGTGTATCAAGTAGTCGGGTGTAACAATTTCCCATAACACTTACATATTCTTGAGTGATGGTAGCGGTGCCTGATAGTGTTTGTAAGAAATTTAGGGCGGTTCGTTCAGCCGTTAAAATGGCAGCGGCCTTGCCTGTGATTTCACAAATTAAGGTGTTTTTAGCAACGGTTTCGCCCTCTTGACAGAGCCATTTAATGCTCAAGCTAGGGTCAATGGCTTGAAATACTCCATCAAACCAAGGTCTACCACAAATAACAGCTTTATCTCGGCAAATAACGCTAGCAATGGCTTGTTTGTTTTTCGGGATAAGTTCTGCCGTTAGGTCGCCTAAGCCAATATCTTCGGCTAAGGCTGTGGCAATACTTTGTTTTAAGTCTTGAAAGTAAAAATCAGCAGTCGGTGTGTTTAACATAAATTTATCAACCATCTTGAAAGTGCAGTGGTCTCATTATACTATAGCGTTCATGATAAACACTTTAAGACCTACGATTAATTTAGAAACCCATCTTTTAGAGGGTGTTCAATTTGTAATTAGCCCAAATTATGATGAGCGCCCCAATAATGAATTGCCTAGCTTAGTTGTGGTTCATGGGATTAGCTTGCCGCCGAATAAGTTTGGAGGTAAGGGGGTAGAGCAACTTTTTACTAATCATTTAGATGTAAATGAGCATCCTTATTATCAAGAAATTAAAGATTTAAAAGTGTCTGCTCATTTGTTCATTAGGCGTGGAGGGGAAACCATTCAATTTGTGCCTTTTCATCTACGAGCATGGCACTCAGGAATTTCTGAGTTTCAAGGAAGGCAAAAATGTAATGATTTCTCTGTTGGAATTGAGCTAGAGGGTACTGATAAACAGTCCTATACTCAAGCACAATATCTGCAACTAGCTAAGGTTATTCGAGCTTTAAGAGAGGTTTATCCTAAAATCAAATCTAATCATCTTGTGGGGCATAGTGAAATTGCACCGGGAAGAAAAACTGATCCAGGACAGTTTTTTTCTTGGCAGAAATTAGAAAATATAATAAAAGATTTGGATTAAGTGTTTCCTCGTATCATAATAATTAACGTGAATTCTGGCAACGCCAAGTTTTCGTCTTCAAGGCATTATTTTGCAGTAATAGCCAGCTACTACAATAAATGATAACGCAGAAGTCGGAAATTTGGATAATCCCCTGCGGGTGGGGCTTCTAGCCAGCCACTTCGTCGTTATGTTTTTTGATAATGGAATAACCATTACCTGCAAAATATGCCTAGAATTGACTAGCTAGAAGACCCACAGAATTTCACGTTAGTTATTCAGTGCTTCCTTAAGCAATCCAACCTTTTTTATGTTTGGATCTTAGAGAGGGAGTGTTTTTAGCTGAAAATTTTAAACAAGGTTCTCCGGAAGATTCAAATACCACAGCACTGGGAATCTGTATAGTTTTAAAACCAAACGCTTTACAACCTCTTGGGTGCTCTGGTTCCCATGTAGTATAAAAATATCGACACTTAAAACAATCGACGCTATCAGTTTTGGAATTAATTTTACTCATTAGAACATGACAAAGCTTTTGTGCTAGAATTATTAATTATTTTACTTGAGACCTTTGCATAATTAAAGTACAGTTTAGGGAATGCATAAAATAGCACCTTTTCTACCCAAAAACTCGTCAAATAGCTAGCTATTCTTCTCCTTTTTGGGTAAAAAATGCACTATTTTATGCATTCCCTAAACTGTACTTTAATTATGCAAAGGTCTCTACTTATTTTTAGACTAAAAGGAAACATCTATCATGAGCAAAGTAGGTCTATTCTATGGAACAGATACAGGTAATACAGAACGTATTGCAGATTTGATTAAAGATGAACTTAACAATTCTGGCGTTGAAGTCGATGTTTATGATATTGCGACGCCTTCTATTGAAGATTTTGGGAAATATGACAAAATTATTTTAGGACACCCAACTTGGTATTATGGCGAATTGCAAAGTAGTTGGGATGATTTTTGGGAAGATTTTAAAACGATTGATTTTACCGATAAAACAGTTGCTTGCTTTGGTTTAGGAGATCAGGCGGATTATGCAGAATATTTCTTAGATGCCATGGGCTTCATGCATGATATTGCGGTTGAAAATGGCGCAATTCCAGCTGGTTATTGGCCAACAGATAGTTTTGAATTTGATGAATCTAAAGCTGTCACTGAAGATGAAGAGTTTTTTGTGGGCTTAGGTATTGATGAAGATCAACAGCCAGAAATGACTAATAAACGTATTTCTGAATGGGTAGAGCAAATTAAGGAGGAAATGGAACTGTAATTGTGCAAGCACTTGCAAGATTTAGGTCTCAATCTATTTTTGTTTTGATTGAGGCTGTCTATCTTTAACTGATCGTCCTGCCTTTCCTGATAGTGGTTTTTCTGGCCACCGATGTTTTGGATAACGTCCTCGCATTTCTTTGGCAACTTCAATGTAAGAGCTTATCCAAAAGTTAGCTAAATCATTGGTTACTTGAATGGGTCTGCCAGCGGGTGAAAGTAGTTTAAAGGTAAGGGCAACCTGTTTAAATCCCAATAAAGGCGAGCTTAGTCCACCAAAAACAGTATACTACCCCAAAAATCAAGACAATTTTTTATAAGATTTAATTCCAGTATTGCTAAGCTAGCATACACAAGCCATTAGCTAATGTTTGGTGCTTTAATTCATTAAGTTTTAAGGCTCTTCTCCGCCATTATGACACTTTCCCCTCAATTCCCCCGTAAAACATAG
>CAZRMK010000018.1:0-25881 GCA_964601165.1 uncultured Piscirickettsiaceae bacterium
CTTGTACACCAGCGTCAAAAGTTTTAGTAGACATATAAAAATCTCCTTTTAATGGTTTGGAGTTGAACTAAATTCAAGGATAATCTTATAGAGACAAACTCATATTGACTAATTGAAAAAATTACAAGAAAGATTGAGTAAAGTCTATACATCAACTTTTCAACCTCTCTTAAAGAAATACTGAATGACCGCGATTAGAATTTTACTGAGAAAAAATAATTGGCGGTTATTCAGTGTTTCCTTGATTCAATTAACAGACTGAACCTAGAGACTATCCTTACAGAATAAAAAAATATTGGAACTTATTGAACAAGTATATCCGGCTCGCTCTAAAAAATAATCAGCTTCAAAAGAACCCCCTGTCCCCAAACAGGACCCCTAAAGAGACTCTGTACAATTCCTTAACCGCGAACCAATATAACAAAAATAATACGATTTTAAAACCAATTAAGAGACTTTTTATTACAATTCTATGTAATCCTTCCCCTTATCTTTAAGGAAATTAAAGAATTCACTTGCCAAGACAGATATCTCCCTATTTTTAGGGTAAACAATATTCCATTCTTTATTAATAGGAAAACCCTCTACATCCAACACCTGTAAAGAGCCAACACAGGCATAAAGATGAAGTCCGTGCTTAGAGACACAAGCAACCCCTAGCCCCCCAACTACGCAAGACATAACTTCTTCATTGGTTTCCAACACCATTCTTTCATTAACAATTAGATCTTTTTCTTTAAAGATAGTTTCGATTGCTGTCCTAGTCCCAGAACCTTCTTCACGCATAAGAAAAGGCTCTTTCGACAGTCTTTTTAAACTGACTTTTTTCCCGACAAGATCATGGTCTTTATGCGCGACAATCACTAAGGGGTTAGGGGCAAATGGAGTCACATTCAATTCAGTATCTCCAGCTGGAATTTGCCCCAAGATATATAAGTCGTCTAATCCTCGACCAATTCTTTTAAAGATATTTTCTCGATTACTAATCTTAAGACTTAGCTCTGTTTCAGGGTATTTTTTACAAAACTCTCCTAAAGCAATAGGAGCAAAATATTTTGCCGTGGAAATAACGGCAATTTTTAATCTACCACGCTTCATTCCCCTATAATCATCCAACTTTATTTCGAGATTAGAGAGTTCGTTAATAACATTACGACAGCTACTGGCAACCTGTTCTCCAACTTCTGTTAAATGAATTTGCCTGCCAATCTGTTCATATAAAGGCATGTCAATTGCCTCAACAAGACTTTTAACTTGAGCTGATACTGTAGGTTGTGTGATATATAATTCTTCAGCCGCACGTGTAAAACTAAGATTACGAGCGACAGATTCAAATATTTGTATCTGTCGCAATGAGGCGTGTCGAATTAAAAAATTAGAAGTTCCATAATTATGATTATATCCGCCAGACATTTAAATAAAAGCCTCTGAATTTACGCAAAAAGTATTACCTAAATCCTGCAAGTGCTTGCAGGATTTAGGTATTAATAGAGCTTACACTATACTCCTGAAGCTTTATATAATCTATAGGACAATCCTAAAAACTAGCTATCATCTTAGAAACTCTGTTAATCAAAACTAATTACTCCATCTTCTAATTTAATATAAATAGTTTCATCGGGAGAGAAATTTCCTTTTAATATCCTTTCTGCTAATGGGCTTTCAATCATTTGTTGTATGACTCGTTTTAAAGGTCTTGCACCATATAGAGGATCAAAACCGGATTCTCCAATTAAATCTAACACTTCATCGGATACTTTCATATTCAAATCTCTCTCTTGCAAACGTGCGTGTAACTGATTTAACTGAATACTGGCAATTAGACGAATTTGTTGTTTGGTTAGTGGATGAAATACCACTATTTCGTCAATACGATTGATAAATTCTGGACGAAAATAACTATTAACTACTTCCATAACATCTTGCTTCATTTCATCATAATTAGCAGTTGCTGCTTTTTCTTGAATAATCTGCGAGCCTAAGTTGGAGGTCATTACAATCACGGTATTTTTAAAGTCAACTGTCCGTCCTTGTCCATCTGTTAAGCGACCATCGTCTAATACTTGTAACAAAGCATTAAAGACATCAGGGTGCGCTTTTTCCACTTCATCTAACAAGATAATCGAATAGGGTTTACGGCGTACTGCCTCAGTTAAATAACCTCCTTGGTCGTAGCCTACATAACCAGGGGGAGCGCCAATTAAACGAGAAACTGAGTGTTTTTCCATAAATTCTGACATATCTAAACGCACAATCGCATCAGTAGTATCAAACAAAAAATCCGCCAAAGCTTTGGTTAACTCGGTTTTACCCACTCCTGTTGGCCCCAGAAACAAAAATGAACCATTGGGGCGACTAGGATCAGACAGCCCTGCTCGAGAACGACGAATGGCATCTGATACCGCAGAGATAGCTTCTGCTTGTCCTATCACATTTTTGCCGATTTCTTGTTCCATACGCAACAATTTATCACGCTCACCTTCAAGCATTCTTGCCATCGGTATCCCCGTCCAACGCGCGACCACTTCGGCAATTTCTTCCTCGGTTACTTTATTACGTAATAAGTGCATAGTTCCATCAGCTTCGTCTTCCGCCGCTTCGGCTAACTTAATTTTACTTTCTAGATCTGGAATAACCCCATACTGCAATTCAGACATTTTACCTAAATCACCCTCTCGACGTGCCGCTTCCATTTCTATTCTTGCCTGATCTAAACCTTCCTTAAATTGCTTTGCTCCCTCTAAGGCGGCTTTGTCTTTTTTCCAAACCTCTTCTAAATCAGCATACTGCTTTTCTAGTTCGCGAATACGTTGTTTTAACTCTTGCAGGCGTTTTTTTGATGCCTCATCTTGTTCTTTTTTAAGAGCCTCTTGCTCAATTTTAAACTGGATTAAACGCCGCTCCAGTTTATCCATGACTTCAGGTTTAGAATCAATTTCCATACGAATACGAGATCCTGCTTCATCGATCAAATCAATCGCTTTATCGGGCAAATTTCTATCCGAAATGTATCTTTGTGATAATTGAACTGCCGCAATAATAGCAGGATCGGTAATACTAACACCATGATGTATTTCGTAACGCTCTTTTAGACCACGTAAAATTGCAATCGTATCCTCTTCAGTTGGCTCTTCTATTAAAACTTTTTGAAAACGTCGTTCTAGGGCGGCATCTTTCTCAATATTTTCACGATATTCATCTAGAGTGGTCGCTCCTATCATATGCAACTCGCCCCGAGCAAGGGCAGGTTTTAGCATATTTCCAGCATCCATTGAGCCTTCAGTTTTTCCAGCTCCCACCATAGTATGAATTTCATCAATAAACAGAATAACCGAACCAGCTTGCTTTTCTACATCTTTTAACAGGGATTTTAAACGCTCTTCAAACTCCCCTCTATACTTTGCTCCTGCCAGTAATCCTGCCATATCTAACGATAATACTCGTTTATTTTTTAAGCCTTCAGGCACTTCACCATTAATAATACGCTGTGCTAAACCTTCTACAATAGCGGTCTTCCCCACACCAGGTTCTCCAATTAAAACGGGGTTATTTTTGGTGCGACGTTGCAAAACCTGAATAGCACGCCGAATTTCATCATCACGACCAATCACAGGATCTAGCTTGCCTTGTTTTGCCTGTTCAGTTAAATCTACAGTATATTTATCCAAAGCTTGTCTATTTGCTTCATCGCCCTGCTCCTGCACTGTTTCCCCACCGCGTATTTTATTAATCGCCGATTCAAGAGCCTTTTCCGTGGCTCCTGCCTGTTTAAAATCTGTTTTAATAACGTCATTTGACTCTAAAATCGCCAAATAAAACAGTTCACTGGCAATATAAGCGTCACCCTTTTGTTGGGCAATTTTATCCATCAAGTTAAAAATACTAACGAGCTTTTGAGATAATTGAACCTCGCCCCCTGTACCAGAAACCTTAGGCAAACCAGCTAATCTTGTAGTGACACTTTGTTGCAGTTGTCCTATATTAATTCCAGACAACTGTAATAAAGAAGTTTGTTCTGCGATTAAAGCTGCTAGAACATGTACTGGTTCAATAAACTGTTGCTCACCATTAACTGCCATTGACTGAGCTTGGGCTAATATTTCTTGAAATTGGGTGGTAAATTTATCAATCATATCGGTATCTCTCTTACTGTTTACTTAACTAAAATATGGCGATTAATATTTTTATTTTCAATAGCTAGAGTATAAAATATACCAAAACTTAGGAAAACTTATGGATTCTGTATTTTTTACAACCTCTAAACTGGTTTGGGCTTTACTTAGCCCTAGTAATCTTATAATCTTTTTATTCGCTTTCGGAAGTATTTTACTGTTATTTAACGCTACATCTTGGGCAAAAAAAATTCTCATACCAACGAGCATTGTGGCTTTATTATTAACTGCCTACCCATTGGGAGACTACCTAATTGCACCTCTTGAAAACCGTTTTCAACAACCAACTGAACTACCTCAATACATAGATGGCATTATTATTTTAGGTGGCGGAGAAGATTTAAGACGTAGCCTTAGCTGGAATCGACCAGAAGTTGGCGAAGGTGGCGATAGATTTATTGGAGCCAAAGAACTGGCCAATTATTTTCCCTATGCGCCGATTATTTTTACAGGGGGAAGTGGAAGTATGCAATTACAAAACAGCCTTAATAATAAGAGTGAAGCTAGCATAGCAAAACAACTCTTAATTATTCTTGGCATTGCAGAAGATCGTTTAATCATTGAATCAAAATCTCGCAATACTTATGAAAACTTTAAAATTGTCAAGCCGATGCTTCCTGTTAAAAATGGTACTTACCTACTAGTAACTTCTGCCTTTCACATGCCTAGATCTGTTGGGATTGCTAGAAAACAAGGCATTAATGTCATTTCCTTTCCAGTAGATTATCGCTCTAGCTCCAAAGAACTTAGACAGGTTAATTTTAATTTGTTCAGGAACCTAAAATCACTTGAGCCTGCTTGGAAAGAATGGATTGGTTTAACTGTCTATTATTGGACAGGTAAAACTTCTGCATGGTTTCCTAAGCTTAAGCCCTCATGAACATGACTTTACCTGAAATTTCACTATTAAACTTAAGTATTGCGTTAATTCCTGCCATGATTATTTTAGCTATCTATGTTAAATGGTCTCTAAGCACTAAAAAACCTATCTACGCCATTACCAGAATGTTAGCCCAGCTTATGATTATTGGCTACTTTTTAACCTTTTTATTTGCCATACAACATGGTGGTTACATTTTAGCGATACTTATTTTTATGGTTTTAGTCTCTGCTTGGATTGCATTAAACACTTTACCTGAAAAACGTACTATCCTCTACAAATCAGCGGTGCTCTCAATTCTTATAGGCGGTGGATTTACCTTACTACTTATTACCCAAGGCGTGCTTTCTTTAGATCCTTGGTACAAACCACACTTTATGATACCTTTGGCAGGAATGATTTTTGCCAACGCTATAACCAGTATTAGTTTGGTTGCAGAAAGATTTTATGCTGAACTAGAAAATGAAAGAAACTATGAAGAAGCTAGAAGTACAGCTTTTCAAGCCGCAATGATCCCCACCATCAATTCGCTATTCTCTGTAGGAATTGTTGCCCTACCAGGAATGATGACGGGGCAAATACTCTCAGGAGTTGACCCTCTCATAGCCGTTCGCTACCAAATAATGGTTATGCTAATGCTGTTAGGCTCTGCAGGTCTTTCTGCTATTTTATTTTTAATACTAGTTAAAAAAGATTCGCTTAAAAACCAAAAAACGACCCTTTAAGGTCGTTTTTTCTTAAAAATCAAATAACTCGCCTAAAAGACTAGTTTTACTTTTTTTACGCCTATGGTTTCTTGAATTATCAAAACTACCAGAATGATTTCTAGAACTACGCTCTTCTGGTCTTGCTTGACTCTGGGGTGCAGGAGCAACGGAACGTTCAATAATTTTATCTAATTCACCACGATCCAACCAAACACCACGACAATCAGGACAATAATCAATTTCAATTCCCGAACGATCGCTCATCACCAAACTGGCGTTACTACATACTGGACATTTCATACCTTTTCTCCTATACCCTAATCCAAATATAGAAACACTAATATTTGGATTAGGACTATGCTATTAAAAGATGGGTTTAAACACCTACCTAATTCTACCTTTTATCTCTGACAAGAATTGCTATTTTTCTTTCTTCTCAAATGCTTTATGAGCGAAAAACAATGACAATGCGATAACCATAATCGCTAGACCATAGTGTAACAATTCCATTGGTTCGTCTGGCTTAATAAATAAAGCTTGTTCAAAGAACATTACCAGCAGTACCATCAAAATAACCTTAGCAAGCTTATCTTTTAAATCATCAAGAGAAGTTACTGAAAGCACTTTTCCTACGCCTTTATTTTGTTTTACAAAGTCAATCTCTGAAATAAACAGTTCGTACAGTCCTAGTGCAAAAATTAACATAATCGTGCCAATTAAAAACCCATCTACTGAGCTCACAATTTCAGCAATTGTTTGAGATTTTAATAGTGAACGAGCTTCGTATTCAAGCTGGTGATAATTAACCAAATTTGCCATAGTGAAATACACTTCAACTACGGTAACGTAAAAAATTCCTAGCCCCATAATTAGGCTAGACACAACTGCAACTAACACAATAAGCCGGCTATTCCATAACATGCTCTCAAAAAGTTTGGTTGCAGTTGAATTCTTTTCTGGATTTTTCTCTGTAACTTCATTCGTCTCTGGCATAAAATGGTTAATCCTTAGGAACCTGCATGAAATAATTCAGACAACTAACTTGTCTGAATTATTTCATGAACCTTCCTTATCAATTTCTTCAATCGTTAAATTGTGGTTAGTATAAATACATAAATCGGCGGCAATATTAAGAGATTTTTCTACCACTTCTCTAGCAGAAATATCGGTATTTTGCATTAATGCTTGTGCAGCAGCATGAGCATAACTGCCTCCAGAACCAATCGAAATAAAGTCATAAGCTGGCTCAATTACATCTCCTGTACCTGATATAAGTAACATATTATCTTTATCAGCCACTAGCATCATCGCCTCTAGCCTACGTAAAGCTCTATCTGTTCGCCAGTCTTTGGCCATTTCAACCGCTGCGCGCATTAACTGACCGTTATGGGTTTGTAACTTACCTTCAAAACGCTCCGATAGGGTGAAGGCATCAGCGGTTGCTCCTGCAAACCCTGAAATAACCTGTCCATGATAAAGACGGCGTACCTTACGGGCGTTGCCTTTCATAACAATATGACCTAGGGTTACTTGACCATCCCCCCCTATAACCATCTTGCCGTCACGCTTGACACATAAAATTGTTGTGCCGCGAAATGTCTGTTCACTCATATACTTTCTCTTCTAATTTTGTTTTTTGATTTTCTTTTCTAAGGTCTTTTTCTTAGCTCGCGGATGAGTCTTGTCATAAACTGCTGCTAAGTGCTGCAAATCTAGCTTGGTATAAATTTGGGTGGTCGACAAATTGGCATGCCCTAACAGATCTTGTACAGCCCTCAAATCTCCACTAGATTCTAACACATGCGTCGCACAGGCATGGCGTAATCTATGGGGTGACATCTTAGTTGGCAAACCTACTTCTAGGGTACGTTTGTCGAGCGATTTTTGAATCGAGCGAACTCCGAGCCGTTTACCAAATCGATTCACAAAAACTGCATTTTCATCTTGATTAGCATGCTCATCCCTTATTGCTAACCAAGCTTTTAAGACTTGTTTGGCTTTAGTTCCTACCGGAGAAAGACGCTCTTTAGCCCCTTTGCCTAAAACATACAACCAACCATCTTCTAGCTGATCTAAACTAGGTGACATATCCAGATTTACACATTCAGATACTCGTAACGCGGAGGAGTATAATAATTCAAAGATTGCTTGATTACGCAAGTCTTGCCAAGACTCTAGATCAATAGTTTTATCTAACAAAGTTTGCGTTAAATCCACATCTAAACTTTTCGGCAAAGGACTAGGCTGTTTAGGTGCTTTTACCTGTTTAGCAGGATTATTAACCGCTACCCCTTCTGCAATTAAATAATCATAAAAACAACGAATCGCTGATAATTGACGGGCAATACTTCTCGCCGCTATCCCTAGTTGCATGCGATAACCAACAAAGTTTTTAATTTCATCTACTGACACACCTTGCCAGTCTTGAAATTGCTGGCAAAACAACCAAGCTTGATAAAAATCTAGGTCTTTTAACTCTTGCTTTTGTTCTGCAGAATAGTCTTCTGACAAATCGATTAAAAAAGACACAAAAACCAATAAATCTCGCTGATAAGCATCCAGTGTTTTTGGCGACCTCCCTAACTGCTTATGATTTTTTAAAAAGTTGTCTAGCACTTGAAGTCCTCAAAAAAATAATCTTTGCAGTCTAGCAGAAATGAGACTTCCCATAATTTGTAAAAAGTAAGTGCCTAAATCAGGAGTAAACCTATCGGTGGTTGAACCCAAAGCAAGCACTCCCCAAACAGTTTTATCTCCCAGAGGGATAATGCAGACTGAATTCATCAGCTGATCGGTGGCAAACAAACCATTTTGCCAGTCGTTTTCTAACAAACCACAAATGGGGGTTTCAGACACCAACATTTCTTTTAAGCTTTTTGACCAAGCCTGAGAAATACCTAATTGATTAATTCCCTTAACGGCTAATTTAGGTACATCCCAAGACATAAAAGAGACATATTCAATCATAAACATATTTTGCATCGCCTCATAAATAACGTCTACTGCTGCTTGCTCGGTTTTAGTCGCCATTAATTTAAAAGCAAACTGATACACTTTATAGAGTAACTGTCCATTTTTTCCTGCAATATCTTTTAAAGTATTCACTTCGATTTGCAAGTGATTTCGCTGTTCCCGTAACTGAAAAATTTGTCTCTCTAATAGAGAAATGGCTTGACCTGATTTTGGGTGTGGAATGCTCAGTTCATCTAACAGGCTGGGGAAAACATGAAAAAAATCTCTATTCTGATTCAAATAATTTGCCACTTCTTCCGCCTGAATCAATTTTTCGCCAAAATCAGTCATAAGCTAATTCCCCTTCAAAAACAGTGGTTGCAGGACCTAACATCCAAACAGAATCGGTTTTTACCCCCGTCCAACAGATGACAAGCTCTCCTCCAGGCAAACTCACTCTTACCTTTTCAGCAATTTCTTGCCATAATCGTAACACTACCATCGCCGCACAAGCACCCGTACCACAGGCTAAGGTTTCTGCTGCTCCTCGCTCATAAACTCTTAAATTTATATGTTCAGAATCCACTTTTTCTACAAAACCGACATTGACCCCTTCTGAAAACTGTTGGTGAGATGCAATTTTAGCTCCCAGCTCATTAACAGGTGCGGTTGTCACATCTTTTACCCATAATACCGCATGAGGATTACCCATTGAAACTGCCCCTATTTCAACTACCTTCTCATCAACCAATAAATCATATCTTTCTAACTCTGTTGCCACGTCAAAAGGCAGCTGATCTGGCACAAAACTAGGCACTCCCATATTGACCCGAATCAAGCCATTCTCTTCAAGGTATAACGCAATAATACCAGAAGCGGTTTCTACCGTAATTTCAACTTTATCGGTTAAGCCTTTATCAGATACAAACTTTGCAAAACACCGTGCGCCATTGCCGCACTGCTGCACTTCAGAACCGTCAGCATTAAAAATTCGATACCTGAAATCTACTTCTTTAGCATCGCTTAATTCAACCAACAATAATTGGTCAAAACCCACCCCTAAATGACGATGAGACCAAGCTTGAATCATTAACTTAGATGCGGTAAAAGATGTTTTTGTGGCATCAATAACCATAAAGTCATTGCCTAGACCGTGCATTTTTGTAAATTTAAACTGTTTTGTCATGGTGTTTACACAAGGTTGTTTTTAATTGCACTATAATAACCCATCATCCCTAATCGCCGAATAGAATTATTGATTAGTGTGCAAGCAGTTGATGTGCATAGTGAGCTTTAAAAAACTGTGGTCACCTAATTGGTGATAAGGGTTTTTAAAGTTTACTAGGTGCATCAAGGACTTGTGCAATAATTATGATTATATTCGGGGATTAGGGATTATATTCATTCAGTAAAAAGGATTACATTCTCAATGATGACACCCAAAGAAATTGTTCACGCATTAGACATTCACATTGTTGGTCAAGAAGATGCTAAAAAATCCGTAGCCATTGCCCTTAGAAATCGCTGGAGAAGAAGTCAGCTTCATGAGGATCTTCGTCCAGAAGTTACGCCAAAAAATATTTTAATGATCGGTCCGACTGGAGTTGGAAAAACAGAAATTGCCCGCCGTTTAGCTAAACTAGCTAATGCTCCTTTTATTAAAGTGGAAGCAACCAAATATACCGAAGTGGGATATGTTGGTCGTGAAGTCGATTCTATTATTAAAGACTTGGTTGAAAATGCTTTAAAAATGCACAAGGATCAAGCAATAAAAGAAGTTCAGCGTAAAGCAGAAGATCTTGCTGAAAATAAAGTGTTAGATATTTTACTACCTCCTGCTCGCGGTTTTGAGGATGAAAGCCATAACAACATGGCAGATACGCGTCAAAAGTTTCGTAAAAAAATTCGTGAAGGCAAAATGGATGACAAAGAAATTGAAGTTAATTTAACCCAAGCTCCAGCAAATGTTGAAATCATGGGTGCTCCTGGCATGGAAGAAATGACTCAACAATTGCAAGGAATGTTTGAAGGTTTAAATAAAGGTAAAAAACAGACTCGAAGATTACCCATCAAAGAAGCACTACTTCTCTTAACCGAAGAAGAAGCGCATCGTCTAGTTGACAAAGAAGATATTAAAAGTCAAGCTATTGAAAATGTAGAACAAAATGGCATTGTCTTTATTGATGAAATTGATAAAGTTGCTAAACGCCAAGAGGCATCAGGAGGCGATGTTTCTCGTGAAGGTGTGCAACGTGATTTACTGCCACTAATAGAAGGTTCTTCTGTTTCCACTCGTCATGGAACCGTTAAAACTGACCATATTTTATTCATTGCTTCAGGAGCGTTTCATATATCAAAACCCTCCGATTTAATTCCAGAGCTACAGGGTAGATTACCCATTCGTGTTGAGCTAAAATCTTTAAAGGTCAATGATTTTGTCCGCATTCTTACTGAGCCAAAAGCTTCCTTAACTCTGCAAGCTATTGAGCTATTAAAAACTGAAGGTGTTACCATTAATTTTACAAAAGACGGCATACAACGTCTTGCAGAAATAGCCTATGAAGTCAATGAAGGCACAGAAAACATTGGCGCTCGCCGTCTCCATACCGTGATGGAACACCTACTAGAAGAAATTTCGTACAATGCATCAGAAACCAGCGGAGAAACTTTCGAAATTAACGCTGAGTTTGTTAATGAGCGCTTGGGAGAATTAGCACAAGACCAAGATTTATCACAATTTATTTTGTAATAATTAAGGCTTTTGCATAAATGCCAAATCCAACTGACATTAAACTACACCAAAAATCTCGTAAGCTAGAAATTAGCTTCGATACCGGTGAGACTTTTCTACTACCTTGTGAATACTTGCGGGTACACTCTCAATCGGCAGAAGTTGCGGGGCATTCCCCCGAACAAGCTGTATTGCAAATCGGTAAAGAAAATGTCAATATTGAAAGCATTACTCAAGTAGGAAATTATGCTGTAAAACTCCATTTTAACGATGGGCATGATACAGGACTTTATACTTGGGAATGGCTGTATGATTTATCTCAAAACCAAACTAACTATTGGCAGAGTTATTTATTACAGCTAAAAAAAGCAGGGTATCATCATTCTAGCTTAGAAGAAATATTACCTAAATCCTGCAAGTGATTGTGCATATACAGTGTAAGACATTGATTTGTAGAGTAATTTTAATTCGAGTGGAATACTTATTGATATTCCCGAAGAATTAAAATTCGCTATACGAATAAAGATCTTATGCTACATGTGTGCAAGCACTTGCAGGATTTAGGTATTACTAAAGGACTAATTATGAGTGAAAAAAACACTATCGACTTCGGATTTTCTGAAGTACCTTTAGAGGACAAAGTTAAACATGTTAAGAATGTATTCGATTCCGTAGCAAGTAATTATGACATCATGAATGACGTTATGTCCCTCGGTATTCATAGAATTTGGAAAAAACGTACCATTGAACTTAGCGGCATTCGTTCTGGTCATACGGTATTAGATTTAGCAGGAGGCACGGGAGATTTAGCCAAAGCTTTTGCGAAACGGGTTGGCAAAACTGGCAAAGTCATTTTAGCCGACATCAATGAAAGCATGGTGCGGGTTGGGCGTGACCGCTTAATTGATGCTGGTATTATCAACAATGTTGAATACTCCATCTGCAACGCAGAAGCCTTAAACTTTGCCGACAATTCGTTTAATCTTGTAACCATCGCTTTTGGCTTACGCAACGTTACCAACAAAGACCAAGCCTTAAAAGAAATTTATCGGGTTCTCAAACCCAGTGGACAATTGATGATATTAGAATTTTCAAAGGTTTCCCTACCATTGCTGGCTAAAGCTTACGACTACTACTCCTTTAATATTTTACCTAAAATGGGAAAAATCATCGCCAATGATGAAGCAAGCTACCAGTATTTAGCCGAATCAATTCGCATGCATCCAGACCAAGATACTCTAAAACAAATGATGCTAACGGCGGGGTTCGATAAAGCAGAATATTTAAATATGTCAGAAGGTATCGTGGCTTTACATAGAGGATGGAAATATTAATGCAAAGGTCTCCAATGAACGCTCCAAAGAATACATCAGAAAACATTATTGAAACTCTCGTCACCAATATTAGTAAAAACTTACCAGAATTGCCAGACTTAGTAAAAACTAGCCTTGCAAAAACCTTTAAAATCTTTTTAAATCAACTGGTAAACCTAGATGAAGAACAAGGTGAAGCGTTTGAAGCTCTAGATCAAAAAGTTATTCAAATCACCCTTAAAGAGCTTTCACAAACTTTTTTTGTTACCTATCATAGCCACGAAAGCAAAGGAAACTTTTCCATACAAGCACATTTAACAGGAGCGTCTGATTGCCACATTAAAACTACTATTAAAGATTTAATTCAACAATCTGACTCCAGCGAGCTTACCGGTGACACCGATGTAGGTAAAACTTTTATTTTTGGTCTACAACAACTAGAAATAGACTGGGAAGAACAACTCTCTCATCTAACGGGAGATCTAATTGCCTTTAAAGTAGGCCATGCTGTGCGAGAAACTTGTAAGGCCAATCAAGCAACTCAACAAAAAATAGGCGAAACCCTTAAAGAATATCTACAGTTTGAAGTAAATTTACTACCCACCAAGCATCAAGTAAACCACTTTAACCAACAGGTAGAGCAAACTGAGCAAGCCATTGATGCTATTGATGCTAGAATAAACCAGTTAATGACTAAAGAGTTTAAAAAGGCTAAAAAAACCAAAAAAGTTAAAAAGCTTAAGAATGCTAAAAAAGCACTAAAAGGCACTTCTAAAGGTTCTAAAAAGCTTTGACTAAAGGACTTGCAAGCTCTTTAACTGACTTAAACTAAAAACTTCATTCACTCACTTTTAAAAAACTGAACCTATTTATGAAAATTATTAAAAAACCCTTTAAACAACTGGTTAGAATCGTCAAAATCAACCGTATCTTAACCTACTACCAAATAGATAAATTAGTTTTAAATGACTCCAAATATGCTTGGCTTAGCATCTTAAGCCTAGCATTTCCGTGGAATTGGCGTGAAAAATCTACTGAAACTCGTGGGGTGCGTATTCGTTTAGCCCTTGAAGAACTAGGGCCTATTTTCATCAAACTAGGGCAAGCCCTATCCACTCGAAAAGATCTATTTCCAGAAGATATTTCTGTCGAGCTACGTAAGCTACAAGATGACTGCCCGCCTTTCGACAAAGAACATTCTATAGAAATTATCGAAAAAGGTCTCAAGCGTACGATTGAAGAAGCCTTCGCCTCTTTTGACCCTGTTCCAATGGCTTCTGCCTCTATCGCGCAAGTACACGCCGCCACTTTATATAATGGTTCAGATGTTGTGGTTAAAGTCGTTCGTCCAGATATAAAACCTGTTATCGAACAAGATATTTCTATTATGCGTTCTTTAGCTCAGCTTCTTGAAGCGGCAATTAAAGAATCAAAACGCCTTCACCCTGTTGAAGTGGTTGAAGAATTTGAAAAAACCATTTTAGATGAATTGGATATGATGCGTGAAGCTTCTAACGCTTCTCAACTTAGACGAAACTTTGAAGACTCAGATTTACTTTATGTTCCCGATATTCATTGGTCACACACTAACGACAATGTTATCACTATGGAACGTATCTATGGCACACGTATTTCAGAAATTGATGAAATTGTCGAACAAGACATTAGCCTAACCGATCTTTCTTCTATGGGCGTAACCATCTTCTTTACTCAGGTTTTTAAACATAATTTTTTCCATGCCGACATGCATCCGGGAAACATTTTTGTGCTACCCGATGGGCGCTACGCTGCGATTGATTTTGGAATTATGGGAACACTTACCCCAGAAGATCAACGCTATTTAGCCGAAAATTTCCTTGCCTTTTTTAATCGTGATTATTTAAGAGTCTCTGAACTTCATATTGAATCAGGTTGGGTACCACGCGATACCCGAGTCAATGAATTAGAATCAGCGATTCGTTCAGTCTGTGAACCCATTTGGGACAGACCTCTCAAAGAAATTTCTTTCGGGCTTTTTCTACTAAGATTATTCCAAACCGCCCGCCGCTTTGGCATGGAAGTACAACCGCAACTGGTTCTACTACAAAAAACTCTCCTCAATATAGAAGGGCTTGGTCGTCAATTAGATGACGAACTTGATCTCTGGGATACAGCAAAGCCCTTTCTAGAAAACTGGATGAAAGATCGTATTGGCCCTAAAAACCTAGCCCATAGTATAAAAAGCAACCTACCCTATTGGATTGAACAAGCACCACATTTACCGGGGTTACTTCATACTAGCCTGCAAAAACTATCCAACGCAGACTTCAATCAACAGTCTGTTCAAATAGAAAAGCTAGAAAAACAAATTGAATCCCAAAATATTGCACAACGTAATAGAACCTTAGGGGTATTAATTATATTATTTGCATTTCTGCCAAGTTTAGTAAATTTTGGTTGGGCACACGAAGTCTGGCTAAAAGTGCTATTGATAATTTTTGGCGTTTATCTTATTATAAAAAAATAAAAATATCAAAATCGGCTAGAAACTTGCTTTACTAATTATTTTCTAGCTATAAGTAAAAAAGGATTTAGAACACATGTCTACAATTGATCGCAATATCAACATCTTAGTGGTTGATGACTTTTCAACCATGAGAAGGATTGTTAAAAACCTCCTAGTAGAGCTCGGTTTTTCCAACCTAGACGAAGCAGACGACGGCTCTACTGCTTGGCCAATGATTCAAACAGGAAAATACGATTTTATTATCAGCGACTGGAATATGCCAGAAATGACCGGTATTGAACTACTAAGAAAAGTGCGTTCAACAGAAGGTCTGAAAGACATGCCCTTCATGCTCATTACTGCCGAACAGAAACGTAGTCAAATTTTAAGTGCTGCAGAGGCAGGAGTAGACGGATATGTCGTCAAGCCCTTTACTGCACATACCTTACAAGAAAAAATTAACAAAATTGCTGAACGTAAATCTCTAACTAAAACCCCCAGAAAACCAGCAACTGCCGCCTCTACTGCCAAAAAACCAGCCGCTCCAGCTAATAAAGATGTAGAATTTGCTCAGCAACAAAAAATAAAAATGCAACGTATGCTCGCCACTATGACCCCTGAAAAACGTGCCGCCTATTTAGCGAAAATTAAGCGTTCTCAATCTACCAAGTAATTATAAATACATGAAAAACGCTTTAACTAAACTATTTTCTCCCATTCTCAATATTTTTGAAAAGGCGGAGGGCGACTACCAATACCGCCCTTCACACAGAACTTTTCTTGCCATAATGGGAGCATTATTTAGCGGGTTATCTGGAGTAGCTGTGTATTTTTCTATGGCTATTAACCAACTTGCGGGTATCATTCCTAGCGTGCTATTTTTAACAATCGGACTACTCTGTATTATTGTAGCTGGGCTAGGCAGTGATAAAGCCGTTGCTAAAATATGGAGAAATCGCGGTTAACCCAAATCCCTTGACCCTTAATTGTTTTTATAAGATAATTAAAAATGCGCCGATTTGAACAATCAGCTTGCGGGCGCTTAAAAAGTACGGCTAAAGCGAGGAAATTTATTCCTAATAAATTTACCCTTCCTTAGACTATCCGTACCTCATAGTTCAACATTGAGGACATAATTTAAATGACTAAAACAACTCTATTTACTTCAGAATCGGTTTCAGAAGGCCATCCTGACAAGATTGCCGATCAAATTTCAGATGCCATGCTAGACGCCATTCTAAAACAAGACCCACTGGCACGTGTTGCTTGCGAAACCTTTATTAAAACTGGCATGGTGATTCTAGGTGGTGAAATTAGCACCACCGCTTGGGTGGATCAAGAAGAATTGGTGCGAAAAGTGGTCAATGACATAGGTTACAACCATGGCGATTTAGGGTTTGATGGTTCTACCTGTGCCGTTCTTAGTTCTATAGGCAAGCAATCACCTGAAATTGCCCAAGGCGTTGACGATACTGCTGAACATGAACAAGGTGCAGGAGATCAAGGTTTAATGTTTGGCTATGCTTCAAATGAAACCGAAGTTTTAATGCCTGCTCCAATTTTTTATGCCCACCGCTTAATGGAAAAGCAAGCAGAGTTACGAAAAAGTGGAGCTTTGAGCTGGTTACGACCTGATGCCAAAAGCCAAATTACTCTGCGTTATGAAGACGGCAAACCTGTTGCAGTAGATGCTGTAGTGCTATCAACTCAGCACTCACCCGATATTAATAACAAAGACTTGCGTGAAGCGGTGATGGAAGAAATTATCAAACCTACTTTACCTGAAAGCTGGTTACATGCTGACACTTTGTTTCATATTAATCCAACGGGACGTTTTGTAATTGGTGGCCCTGTTGGCGATGCTGGGTTAACTGGACGTAAAATTATTGTTGATACTTATGGTGGCATGGCTCGTCACGGAGGCGGGGCTTTTTCTGGTAAAGATCCTTCTAAAGTAGATCGCTCTGCTGCCTATGCTGGACGCTATGTTGCTAAAAACATTGTTGCGGCAGGTTTAGCTGATAAATGTGAAATCCAAATTTCTTACGCGATTGGAGTAGCAGAACCGACTTCTATTAGCTTAGAAACTTTTGACTCTGAAAAAGTTAATCTTGAGATAATTGAAAGATTAGTTCGTGAACATTTTGATTTACGCCCTAAAGGTCTTATCGCCATGCTAGACTTGTATCGTCCTATCTATCAAAAAACTGCTGCTTATGGTCATTTTGGTCGAGAACTTCCTGAATTTACTTGGGAAAAAACCGATAAGGCCGCAGACTTAAGAGCGGATGCAGGACTTTAAAAGGGCAAAAAAGGAAGAAAGTAACCATGCAATCACAACAAAAATATGCCCAACATTTTAGTTTAGAATTCTTCCCTCCCAGAACTGAGGTGGGAACAGAAAAACTCAAAACGGTTATACAAGCGTTAGGAGTTCTACAGCCTGAATATATGTCTGTTACCTATGGAGCTGGCGGTACAACCCAAGAAAAAACTTTAGAAACCGTTAAGTATATTCAACAAGAAACCCAATTTTCAGCCGCACCACACTTAACTTGCATTGGAGCAACCTCAGAAAGTGTCATTGAATTACTTGATACTTATGAAGCACTTGGCATTAATCGCATTGTTGCCTTACGTGGTGATTTACCTTCTGGCATGATGGATCCGGGTGAATTTAAATATGCTAGTGATCTGGTAGCTTTTATTAAATCGGAACGTGGCAACACCTTTCACTTAGAAGTTGCTGCCTACCCAGAAACCCACCCCCAAGCACGTAACTGCAACATTGGCATGAAATGGTTTAAACACAAAATAGACCAAGGAGCAGACTCGGCAATTACCCAATATTTTTATAATGTCGATAGTTATTTACAATTTATTGATAACTGTGAAAAACATCACATTGATCTGCCGATTATTCCTGGAATAATGCCAATTACTAACTACGAAAACCTAGTGCGTTTTTCTGGTGCTTGTGGGGCAGAAGTTCCTCGCTGGCTCAAGTGCCGTTTAGAAAGTTTTGAAGATGATAAAGCTGGTCTTGTTAGCTTTGGAAAGGACGTGGTGATGAATTTATCGCAACGTTTACTGGATGCAGGTGCTCCGGGGTTACATTTTTATAGCATGAATCAAATTGAGCCTAATTTAGAAATTGTTAAGTCATTAAATTTTAAATAGAATACTTGTCTTGAGAATCAGCAGATTTTACTTACCTAACATCGCCTTAACCAAAGGCGATGAAGGTAAAAATTTATGTTTAAACAAACAACAAGCTCATTATGCCTTAACGGTTTTACGCCTTAAAGACCAACGTCAAATTGAAGTATTTGATGGCAAAGGCACTCAAGCTCAAGCTACCTTATTACATAGCAGTCGGCGTAGTGCAGAAGTACACATCAATACCATACAAACCCCTGTTACTGAATCTCCTCTTAAAACTATTTTGCTACAAGCCATTTCTAAAGGCGACCGCATGGACTACACAGTTCAAAAAATGGTTGAACTTGGTATTACCCAAATTCAACCTCTATGGACGGAATATTGCGACCTTAATAAGCTGAGCGATGATAAACAGGCTAAAAAACACCAACAATGGCAAGATATTGCCATTAATGCTTGTGAGCAATCGGGCAGGAATATAGTTCCAGAAGTTTTGCCGCCTAAAAATTACCAATCATGGTTAGATTCGCAACAACATACTGATTTTAAAGGCTTTGTGCTAGATCCCTATACCGATAACACTCTAAAGACTTTTGCACAAAATAATCCCAAAATAACAACCAGCATCCATTTATTAATTGGCCCAGAAGGTGGGTTATCTACTAACGAAATCGAACAAGCTAAACAAGTTGGATTTAAAGCTATTAAGCTCGGCCCTAGAATTTTACGTACCGAAACCGCTGGTATCACCATTTTGTCAATAATCCAGTCTCTTTGGGGAGATTTTTAACTTTTTTCTGGTCAATTTCTCTATATACCCAAATCCCTATATAGAAACATGAATAATGTGCAGGATTCGTGTTTCTATGTAGAGATTTGGGTATATAATATTGTTCCAAAAATAGACGTAATCATAGATATAAGAGAGCATTATGCCGTCAACCAAACAAGTTCCACATTTACAAACTGCCTTAACAGGGCCTTTACTAGAGCTAGAATCTCATCTACTTGACCAGCAAAACAAAATTGAGAGCTGGTTTAGAAAACAGTTTAAGCAAACTCCCGCACCCTTTTATGCCTCTGTTGATTTACGTAATGCGGGCTATAAACTCGCGCCTGTCGATACTAATTTATTCCCAGCGGGGTTTAATAATCTGCACCCAGATTTACGTCCACTTGCTATTCAGTCGGCACAAAATGCCGTCACCCAAGCCTGCCCAAAAGCCGACGGGGTATTAATCATTCCAGAAAATCACACACGAAATACTTTTTACCTTGAAAGCCTAGCAGTCTTACGAGACATACTATTATCAGCAGGCTATGAAGTACGTATTGGAAGCTTAAGCTCCAATATTACTGAAAAAACTCTTCTCAACCTACCTTCAGGCAAACAAATCACTCAAGAACCCCTAATACGTCAAAAAAACCGTGTAGGAGTAACCAATTTTTTCCCCTGTGCGGTATTACTAAATAATGACCTATCTGCTGGTCGTCCAAAAATTTTAGAAGACATAGAGCAAGTATTATTACCACCTCTTGAACTCGGCTGGGCAAATCGTTTTAAAACTCACCACTTTTCTCACTATACCGACGTTTCTAAAGAGTTTGCCGATATCATTGATATTGACCAAAGAATGATTAATCCCATTTCCATTCCCTGTGGCCCAATTAACTTTAAAGAGCGTACTGGGTTAGAATGCCTTGCTGGCGCGGTGAATAGTATTTTAAAAACTACCCAAGACTACTACGATGAACACAAAATTACCTGCAAACCTTTTGTTATCGTCAAATCCGATAGTGGCACTTATGGTATGGCTATTATGTCGGTAAATGGCCCTGAAGACATTCTTAATATTAATCGTAGACAACGTAACAAAATGTCATCCGTAAAAGAAGGACTGCTTGTTGAGCAAATGTTAGTACAAGAAGGGGTTTACACTTATGAAACCATTAACCAAGCCGTAGCAGAACCTGTTGTTTATATGATGCACAATCAAGTCATCGGTGGATTCTACCGAGTCCATACTGGAAAAACCGCTACCGACAATCTCAATTCACCAGGCATGCACTTTGAACCACTTTCATTTGAAACCTCCTGTGTTATGCCCGATCAAACTCAAGCACCCGATGCCAGCCCCAACCGTTTTTATGCTTATGGAGTCGTTGCTAGGTTAGCCTTATTGGCCGCTGCTAGAGAAATTGATGAAGCTAAACAAGCACAACAAAAGCAGGAAGATAGCTTAACATAGCACCTAAATCCTGCAAATACTTGCAGGATTTAGGTCTAAAGGAAACCTCTAAACATGAGTTTACTTAAGGTCGGCATAGTGATGGATCCGATTGCCAACATCAAACCTCATAAAGATAGTTCATTTGCCATGTTGCTTGAAGCACAACGCCGTGGTCACACTTTGTTTTACATGCAGCCAGAAGATTTATTTCTCCAAAATGGTCGCGCCTTTGCCAATACCAGTGAATTAAAAGTATGGGATAAACCCATAACAGAACAGTTTTATGGTTTTGGAGCATCACATCAAACCGATTTAAGCGAACTAGACATCATTCTTATTCGCCAAGACCCGCCGTTTAATAATGATTATCTCTACAGCACTCACATATTAGAACAAGCTGAAGCAGAAGGTGTGCTAGTCGTCAATAAACCTCAAAGTCTAAGAGATGCCAACGAAAAACTTTTTGCTAGCTGGTTTCCTGAATGTATTCCGTCCACACTGGTTTCAACCAATAAAACAGCATTAAAACAATTTATTAAACAACATCAAGATACGATACTAAAGCCCCTAGATGCGATGGGAGGTGCTTCTATTTTTAGGGTTAAAGCAGACGACCCTAATAGCAGTGTAATTATCGAAACCATGACCGATCATGGCAAGCACCATATTATGGCACAGGTTTATTTACCTGAAATTAAGCAAGGTGATAAACGCATTTTACTCATTAACGGCCAACCAATTGACTACACCCTAGCCCGTATTCCCGCCGCAGGAGAAACTCGCGGCAATATCGCCGCTGGTGGTACTGGGGTGGGTATGAAAATAACCGCTAGAGAAAAATGGCTCTGCCAACAAATTGCCCCCAAGTTACAAGCCAAGGGCTTACACTTTGTAGGCTTAGACGTGATTGGGGATTACATCACAGAAATAAACGTTACCAGCCCAACCTGTATTAGAGAACTGGACAAACAGTTTGACCTCAATATTGCTGGAATTTTATTCGACCATTTAGAAAGAGAGCTTTGCATAAAATTAAAATAAAATAAAAAACAGTACACATTGATTTAGTCTTCTATATAATAAATTTTTAGGTTCATTTCATAGTGGAGTAGTCTCATGAGTAGAAAAGGATTTAATGATCTACCAGATAATATACAAACACGACGAATATTCCAACAGCTCGAACATGATATAAAAACCATAAACCGTCAAAAAATCAATGAAATTACTGGAGATGTCTCTAAAGATTCCTTAAATAATGTCGTCACGACAGTTGCAATATTACGTGCTAAATATTTAGAAAAAGTGCTATTACTTGAATGTAATAAAAGTATCGCACCTAGTGACATTTCCTCCCTACGCACAGCCCGCATAATGTATGAAGAAGCACGGGAAGCTTTTTCTGCACTACAATACGCTCTACGACAAGATTATTTTACCTTGAAAGACTAGATGACCTATATCCCACCACATTCACACATAGCTACCGAAGATATCCAAACATGAATACTTATTTCCGCATTTGGAGACCTTCAGTAGCTATGTATGGATTTGGATCTAAATATTACCTTTACTTATGACCCTTAATTAATATATCTCATCAAGATAAAGACCCTATCCCCGTATAATGCCTCCCTAATAGAACCTAAATCCTGTGAGATATTTATGTTTTTCTTTGAGCGTGCCTTTAGATCTTTTTTTATCGGAGGTGCTATTTTTGCCTTCATCTCCATGATTGTTTGGTGGGCTATTTATCCTAATGTTGGTGCTACCCTATCCTCTGTTAACATTATTACTTGGCACGCCCATGAAATGGTATTTGGCTATGCTTTGGCGACAGTTGCAGGATTTTTAATCACAGCAGTTATGAACTGGAGCAAAATGGACACAGCATCAGGCTGGCCTTTAGCTTTATTATTTTTATTCTGGTTAGCTGCCAGACTTGCTTATCTATTTGACCTACCATTAATTTGGGTCGCTATATTCGACTTAACCTTTAACTTAGGTTTATTTTTACATTTTGCTTGGCCTGTCTATCGAAAAAAACTTACCCCCCAAATTGGGTTGGCTTCTAAATTTTTACTATTATTAGTTGTAAACGCATTATTTTATAACCTATTATTACAAGATAAACCCAGCACAACTTGGTTAAATCTAACCCCCGACAATATGGTATTACTTGGACTCTTTCTTATTTTAGCCATTAATCTCACCATGATTCGCCGTGTATTACCATTTTTCACCGAAAAATCGCTACAACTGCCACCCTTCAAAGAACTTACATGGGTTAATCGATCCAGTATGGTCAGTTTTTCTATTGTCATGTTTCTTATCATTATCCCTGCACCCCATTGGCTTAATGCGGTTTTTGCTTGGATAACTGCGACATTATTTTCAATTCGAGTAATCTACTGGTATCACCCTAAAATTTGGCAACAAATCTTACTTTGGCCACTGCATCTCTCCTATGCATTTATGGCATTAGGTATGATTTTTTATGGTTTTTGGGGATTAGGATGGGTTTCTCAAAGCTTAGCGGTGCATGCATTATCTGCTGGAGGTATAGGTCTGTTATGTAGCGCCATTATGGCAAGGATTAGTTTAGGGCATACCAATAGAAATGTTTTTCAACCACCAAAAACCTTAATTTGGGTATTCATTTTACTAGCAGTGGGAGCAACTATTCGCGTTTTCATGCCCCTTATTATGCCTGCAGAATATCTATTGTGGATGCAAGTCTCACAAATTGCATGGATTCTTGCTTTTGGATGGCTAATAATTTTATACTGGAAAATACTTACGCGACCCAGTTCACAACAAGATTCAGGAATTAAATTATAACCTAAATCCAAACCTACACATAGTACCTAGCTTACTATATGTGGATTTAGGTTCTAATCCGTACGCTCAGTAACTTCAAGTAGATGATAACCAAATTGAGTTTTAACAGGTCCTTCAACAGAACCTATTTCAGCCGAAAAACACACCTTATCAAATTCAGGAACCATCATCCCAGGTCCAAATTGCCCCAAATCCCCTCCTGACTTTCCAGAAGGACAGCTCGATGATTTTTTTGCTAATTCAGTAAAATCAGCCCCCTCTTCAATTTGTTTTTTAAGATCTAGACAATCCTCTTCAGAACTAACTAAAATATGTCTTGCAGTTGCTAATGGCATACTATTTTCCTTTTTTTAAATATTACCCTAATCCAAACATAGAAACACAAATATTGCACAAACTATTGATTACACAGCAAAAGAAAAAATAGCTGTCGAACCTATGGGTGCGACTAATATTTTTTACTTTCCCTGTGAAACCAATATCTTGCACACTATTTTGCGTTTCTATATTTGGATTAGGGTATTAAACTTAAGCGTTCAATTCAAGCCTAAATCCTACAAATGATTCAGGCACTAATCCCGTTGTGGATAATTTCCCCTTGCAATTAAGCCACCATCAGAAGTTAAGATAGATCCCGTCATCCACTCAGAAACTTCTGACAATAAAAATGCCGTGGCATAACCCATATCTTCTACTGTCCCATAGCGTCCAGCAGGCATATTTTTTAACCACTTTTTAGCCATTTTAGGTTGCTGTAAAACATCAAAAGTTCGTTCTACTAGCACAACACCTGGAGCAAGTACATTAACGCGAATACCATATTGTCCCCACTCAACTGCTTGTACTTTTGTAATAGCATCCATTGCCGCTTTAGAAGCGGCATAGGCGGCAAACCACTCACAAGTTGCCTGCCCATGAATACTTGAATTATTGATAATATTACCGTTTATTTTAGCCGTAACACAAGCTCTAGCAAAAGCCGTGCTTAATAAATAAGGCGCTTGTAAATTAACTGCCAAAGTTTCATTAAACTGACTTGCTTCAACATCTTTTAAACTCAGAGATTTAGTAATCACCCCTGCATTATTAATTAAACCATCTAACCCCTCAAATTTTAACCATGCTTGGTTAAAAAAATCTTGAACCTTGTCTAACTCTTTAAAGTCACACTGTAAAGTAGTTACTGGAACTGCAAACTCTTGCAGGGAATCTAGTGTTCTTTGAATTCCTGCCTCATTTTGATGCCAGTGCAAGACTAAATGACAGCCTTGAGCAGCTAACACTTTTGCCATGCCAGCTCCTATACCGCTGGACGCTCCTGTAATCAAAATCCGTTTATTTTTTAAATCTGGGAAGTGAGCTTTCATTTTTTTAAGATACCTTTAGAGACCTTTGCACGAGTTAGTCGCGAGAGTAAAATAAGATAGAATTTTGCAGGTTTTAGTCAAAAAACAAGCTTAATAGCTAGCTATTGAGCGTTTTTTTGGCTGAAAGATGCGAAATTATAGCCATTTTAATCCGCGAATAATCTCGTGCAAAGGTCTCCTTTAAAACTAATGGTATTAAGTTTACAACATCAAGACATCATTTAGAAATTCTTCTAAGTAATTTGCAGAAGGGAAGTCACGTAGCGACGTTAAAATCATATCCGAATCCCCACCTAGCTACCGAAGGTCTCTAAATTGGATATAGAGTATTGTCCCTTGTTCGCTAGGGGGTTTGCAAAAAATTTTAGTCATCTTCACTAGGCACTAGTGCCTACTAACGCCTAGTGAAGATGACTAAGATTTTTTGAAAAAAAGGGTAGCGTCCCAATGCCAGTAAGTTAAGGAAATAACCCTTATAATTCAATAAGATACATTTAAGTATTTTAATGGTTTTAGCTGAGGAATTGAATTTCAAGCCTGAACTTGTCCTTAATATCAAGCTCTTAGGGTGTAGATACAGGCTAACACAAATGAAGTTAGTTACCGTAAGGCAATGATATTAATAAACAATATCCTTAACTTGCTGGCATTGGGTAGCGTCCCCTTTTCTACCTTTTCTATAACTAGAGTTTTTCCTGAACCAGCACCAGCTAACACTAAAGTAGGTGTTGCAATGTGCCTAACAGCTTGTAGTTGTCTTTCATTTAGGGTGTGCATGTAAAGTTTGTGGTTAAGCAAGTTTTATTCTGTAAATTCGTTAATTTATTTCACTATTTAATTTATTTAGCTTGACTAATATAAGATTTCGACTTTAGCCACGCCTCCGATTGTTCAACTAATAAAGCCCCCACTAATCGAGAGCAACTTTCAATATTTGGGAATATTTTTGCTACTCTCGTTCTCTTTTTAATGGTTTGATTTAATCTTTCTAACATATTTGAGGTTCTTAACCGTTTAGCGTTAAATTCACTTAAATCTAA
>CAZRMK010000019.1:0-25647 GCA_964601165.1 uncultured Piscirickettsiaceae bacterium
AAAAACCCTTGCCTCTTTGAGACAGGGGTTTTTTTTTGCGTGGCAGAAGTTGAAATTGGCTATAATGCCTTCCATAGTTTTGATTTTCTTTCCCATAAGGTTTTTTTTGATGTATCTTTCTCATTTTAATCTTAATGCATATCCTTTTAAAATAACTCCTGATTTAGCTTTTTTTTACCATAAAGAGTCTAGAGATTTTGCTTTGCAAAATCTTAAACTGGCGATTGATCGTGGAGAGGGGATTATTAAAGTAATTGGAGAGGTTGGTTCAGGAAAGACTACTTTACTTCGTTTATTAGCTAAATCTCTTCCCTTAGGTTTTAAGGTCATATACCTTTCTTCTCCTAACATATCGTCAAAAGATTTATTGTTTTTTCTCTGTGAAGAACTGGGATTAAAGGTTGGGAAGGATTTTGCTAAACAGCAACTTTTAAGGCTTCTTCAAAGCGTACTAATTGAATTACACACAAAAAATCGTAAAGTATTAATTTTAATTGATGAAGCTCAGGTAGCTCCTATAGATACTTTAGAAGAATTAAGGTTGCTGTCAAATCTTGAAACGGAAAAGGATAAATTGTTACATTTGATTTTGTTCGGGCAGATAGAATTTGATATAACATTGGAGTCGGTAGAGGCTAAGCCTTTATTGGCACGAATTTCGACATCAATTTATTTAAATGACTTTACTTGGAATGAGGTGAGGTCATATTTGAATTATAGAATGAGAATTGCAGGTTATCAGGGAGAAGACTTTTTTACTAATAAAGATGCTAAAAAAATATATAAACTATCTTCGGGTCTTCCGCGGAGAATTAATATTATTGCAGATAAATTATTAATGTCTGCTTATAGCCATAATCGAATGAAATTAAAGCCAGTAGATTATCAAGTTCTTGATGAGTTTTCTGGTTCAGGTAAAGGTAAGTTTTTTATTTCGATTTTGATACTAATTATCATGGTGGTATTGTTGTACTGGGGTAGTAAGTATTTTATATCGACAAATTTATTATCTGGTAATCTTGATAAGGTACAACAAGAAAATCAACCCGAAGAAAAGGTGATTAATTTAGTATCTGATGATTTTTATACTATACTGGTCTATTCGGGTAGTTTAATGGGATTTAATGCTAAGTTAAGAGCTAATCCGGAATTAAAAAACTTTATTGCTGCAGAGAAAACTATTTTGCGTTTAAATGAAGATAAAACGAGTGTAAGTATTTTTTATGGTTCTATGTCAACTATTCAGGATGCTGAGGAAATAATTATGCTTGAGGATGTTTTAATAAATTGGCCTCAAGCTAAAGTAGTGTCTATGCAAGGGCTTAATGATTAAATTGAAGATTTTATGTGTTGTTGTAAAATTTTAAACTTGAATTATGCTAGTATTTTTAGCTTATTAATGGGGTGTTTTTGTGCGGATTAAAATTGTTATTTTTATCTTTATTGTTTTTCTTGCGGGATGTTCTTCAACAGGAGAGTTAGAGCGAGGTGGTTTAGCACCTAGTGTTGATGCAAAATTTGAGCCAAAAGGTCATATAGAAGAGCCACTAAGTAGCCTTGAAATTTTTGGCAATGAAATTGCCCCTATTCCTAATATATCTTCTTTTCAAGCAATAAACCTTAAGCCAGATGCTGAGAATGGAGCGTTATTGTATAGTGTTTCAGCTGTTAATGTCCCAGTTTCAGAAATCTTATATATACTTGCAGTGGATTCAGGTAAAGGGTTAAGTTTGCATAGTGATGTGGTTGGAAATGTTACGATCAATGCGATTAATCAGCCTTTAAAAAGCATTTTAAAAAGTTTAGTCGAGCAAGTTTCAGCGACTTATTCATTGTCAAATTTTAAAATTGCAATTAGACCTAACCTGCCCTATTGGGAAACTTATCGGGTTAATTATGTTAATTTAAAGAAAAAGAGTAGAGATTCAATTGTTTTAAATATGTCTATTGGTGGTGATTCTGGTGGGGAAGGTTCAGGTTCTGAGGTTGAAATGACTTCTGAGCATGATTTTTGGGGGACCTTAGAAAATAATTTGTCTGCTATGTCTGCTATTAGTGTTTCAGGTGGTTCGGCAGAGGATGAAGCAACAGCATCCAGTTCGGTTGCAATTAACAGAGAATCAGGTCTTGTCTCGGTTTATACAACAGCAGATAGACATAGATTAATTAGAAGTTATTTGGCAGAGGTAACTGAAAGAAGCAGTAAACAGGTGCTTATTGAGGCAACAGTAGTTGAAGTTGAGCTGTCTGATGAATATCAAGCAGGAATTGATTGGAGCTCAGTTAAAAATAATTTAACTATTTCTCAAAGTGTTACAGGAGTTAACCTGTTAGGGGCTCCCACCCTAGGAGCTCCAAACTTAATGGCTCCTAATTTGGGAGTGCCGAATTTTAATATCAATGTATTGGATAATTTTAATATAAGGATGTTACAGAGATTCGGTGAAACTAAAGTGCTTTCTAGTCCTAGAATAATGGCAGTTAGTAATCAAACTGCTATTCTAAAGGTAGTTCGTAATGAAGTATATTTTACGACAGAAGTTAGTGTAGAGTCAGGGATAGATGGTGTTGCTCCAGTGACTACTTTTGAGACTACTCTTCATACTGTTCCGGTTGGTTTTATGATGAGCTTGACTCCTTTTGTGACAGATAATGATGAGGTATCGATTAATGTTCGCCCAACTCTTTCTCGTATTGTGGGTCATGTACTTGATCCTAACCCTACACTAAAACAAGCTGGTGTAGAAAGTCGTATTCCTATTATTCAAGAGCGTGAAATGTCAACGGTACTGAGACTTAGAAATAGACAAACAGCCGTTATAGGGGGGTTGATTCAAGATAGTCAGTCTAATGATAGGGTGGGGGTTCCAGGTTTAAGTAGCCTTCCCGTTATAGGTGATTTGTTTTCTTTTAGAGAGGATAATGTGAAGAAAACGGAGCTAATTATTTTTATTAGACCTATTATTATTGATAACCCTGACGTTAGTCATGGTGATCTTAAAAGTTTACGTCCCTTCTTGAGAACAGAGAAATAAGTGTGAGTATTATACTAGAGGAACTAAAAAAAGCAGCGGCAGAAAAGAAAAATAATAGGTCGTCATCACAAGATTATAAGGAAAAAAAAAATATTGGTATTAGAGAGGATAGTGGTGAGATATCAGATGGTTTAACGGTAATACCTCTTAATTTTCAGGAAAATATCTTAGTTAAAGAGGATTCTGAATCAAAGAAAACTGCAAAAAATGATGGGCTTGATTTTAAAATATTGGAACCCGTTTTACCTGAACCAAGCGGGATTCATTTTGAGGAAACATCCTCTGAAGATAATATCTTAAATCAGAATCTTGAAGATCGGCTTGCTTCAATGGAGGGTGACTCTGCGAAGGAAGACATAAAAGGATCTTTGGAAACTGTTTTAGATGATTCTGCTTTATCTGAGGTAGAAGAAAAGATAGAGGTTACCAAAGTAGATAAACCGAAACATATTGATTCTGACCAAGACAAGCAAAAAAAAGATGACTCTTTTGACTGGAGCTTGGGGAAGATCCCAGCTTTTAATAAAGAAAAGGGTGATAAAGATAAGGATGCCAACTTTTTGAAAATGGTATCGGCGGTGAAAAAAAAACCTACATCAAGCTTTAAGACTAAAGGGTTTTTAGTTTTTTTGCTATTAATATTGTTAATCATTTTAATAGCTTTCTATTTAATGAGTCATTATCAATCAAAGCAAGTAGCTGCAGAGCATGATTTGATAGCTTATAGGTTAGATAAATTAGATGTACAAAGTTATATTACGACTCCGCCATCTCAAGAGAATATTGAACAAGAGCTAAAGAAAGATAATTTACAACAAGATGAACTTTTAATACCCAATTTTATTATTATCTCTGAGGCTGAAGAGCTTTTAACTGGCACCGAAGTAGCTTATGAATTTGAAATTAAGCCACCTAAACCATCCTTAGACCAACAGCCAGAAAACAATATAGAGACAACTCAAGAACCTACTACTTTTTTGGATAAACAAGCCGATGAGATTAATGCGGGTGGAAATGTTAGAATTAAATCAATTCCATCAAAAGAAATGCTTGCCTATAAAGCTTATCTAGATAAAGATTTTATAACCGCAGAAAAGTTTTATTTAGAAAGTTTGTCGATGAACCCTAATAGTTTACCTGCTCTTTTTGGTTTAGGGTCAATTGCTATTCATAGAGGAGAATATCATAAAGCCAAATCTTTTTATAAAAGAGCGGCATCTATTAGTCCTAATCATCCCGCAGTTAAAA
The DNA here is from genome assembly GCA_964601165.1 of uncultured Piscirickettsiaceae bacterium. GTDB lineage: Bacteria > Pseudomonadota > Gammaproteobacteria > Thiomicrospirales > Thiomicrospiraceae > Thiosulfativibrio. Next base: position 4,284 of record CAZRMK010000019.1, read on the forward strand.
AAGCGATGGCTCAGATGTCATTGCTATCTGGATCTAATCTGAATCGAAGAGGAACACTAAGGTCTCTTATTGAGAAACATCCTAAAGATGCTAATTTACCTTATGCTCTTGGCAATTTATACGCAAGAAAAGGCAATTGGGTGAGAGCTCAGCAATATTATTTTAAAGCTTATGAGCTAGACAGTCTTAATTTTGATTTTGCTTTAAATTTAGCGGTTAGTTTAGACCATTTAGGAGAATATGTTCTTGCTAAACAGTATTACAAAATAGCTCTTTCGTTAAGTAAGAACGATAAAATGGTGAATGTTGTGGTATTAGATAGCGTTAAATCTCGCCTTCAGGCATTAAAAATGATTTTTTCTGGAGATAAAAGTGAGTAATAAGCCACCAGTGCGTATGGGTGATCTACTGGTAGATAATGGATATATCTCTGCTGATCAGCTACGAATTGCACTTGCTGAACAAAAGATAGCGGGGAGAAAACTGGGAGAGACTCTTTCTTCTTTAGGGTTTTTAACTGAGGAGCAAATGCGTGAAGCTGTAGGGGTTTCTGTTGGGCATGGCTCAATGAGCTTAAAAGGAGTTGTCCCTGATTTAGAGGCTCTTCAGTTAATGTCGGAAACTTTTGCTAGAGCCAATCTTATTATGCCAGTTACTTTAAAAAACGATAATCTGAAGCTTGCTATGGTTAATCCAGATGATATTCTATTAATTGATAAAATTGGTCGCCATATTGGTATAGCTATTAAAATCATTCCTGTTTTAGTGGTTGCTAAAGAAATTCAGGAATCCCTTGATTATTACTATGGTTATGAGCTTTCTATTGATGGTATTATTCGCGAATTAGAAACAGGTCAAGTCGATAGCTACTCTCTTTCGGCAGGCGATGAATACTCTCATCCTATGGTGCGTTTAGTCGATAGTATTTTAACTGACGCGGTTAGAAATGGTGCTTCTGATATACACTTTGAGCCCGAAGAGCATTATATTCGCATTCGTTATAGAGTAGATGGTGTTTTGCAAGAAATCAGGTTGCTTCATAAAACTCTTTGGTCTAGCTTGGTAGTAAGGCTTAAAGTGGTTAGTAGTTTGGACTTAACAGATCAGCGTTTACCACAAGATGGGAGTATGTCATTAACTGTTCTGGGTCGTCGTATTGATTTTAGAGTATCTTCTTTGCCAGGAACACACGGAGAAAACTTTGTTTTACGTATTTTAGATAGAGATAAAGGGATAGTTCCATTAGATAAATTAGGGCTTGATCAAGATAGCTTTAGAGAGTTGAAATTAATGATGGCTCGCCCAAATGGGATTTTATTGGTTACTGGTCCAACAGGTTCTGGTAAAACTACTACCTTATATTCTATGTTAAATGAACTTAATGAGATTGGTGTAAATATCATGACACTAGAAGACCCTGTTGAATACCCTATGTCGTTGATGCGACAAACGGCTATTAATGAAACAGCTGGTTTAACTTTTGCCAAAGGAATAAGATCACTGTTACGTCAAGATCCAGATATTATTTTAATTGGTGAAATTAGGGATGGAGAAACAGCTGAAATGGCATTAAGAGCTGCTATGACTGGGCATCAGGTTTTTACCACTCTTCATACTAATTCAGCGATTGGCGCGATTCCTCGTTTATTGGATATTGGTGTATCACGCTCAATATTATCAGGAAATATTATTGGAATAGTAGCACAGCGTTTAGTAAGGAAATTGTGTCTAAAATGTAAGGAAGCTTATGAGCCTGAAGATTTTGAAAAGGAATTACTTGAGTTTTCTAGAGAATCAAAACCAATACTTTATCGACCTAATGGTTGTGATGTTTGTCATCAGCAAGGCTATAAAGGACGCTTAGCTATTTTAGAAACTCTTAGGTTTACTGAGGAGTTAGATGCATTATTGTTGGATGGAGCTTCTCAGAAGCAAGTGTTAGACAAAGCGATTGAACAAGGTTTTTCTACCATGACCTATAGTGGATTAAGATGGGTTAAAGCAGGAGAGACTACATTAGATGAAATTAGTCGGGTTGTTGATCTGACGGAGCTGGTGTAATGATTCATTATCAATATACAGGTATTACACAACAAGGTAAGCGAGTACGGGGAGATTTACAGGCGGAAAATGAGCGTGATTTGGAACAACGACTATTCTCTGCTGAAATTGATTTACTCACTTATAAAGTGCAAGGAAGTTCTCCATTCTCTTTTGCAAAGAAAAAAATTTCTAAGCGTGACATTATTGTTATTACCGCACAAATAAGACAATTATTGCGGGCTGGGGTTACTTTAATGGAAATTATTGATGACTTAAGAACTACTTTTGAAAATGAAGCGGTTAGAGAAATATTAGCAAATATTTATGAATCAATGGAAGCGGGAGAAACCTTATCTGAAGCCTTAAAACCTTATCAAAAAGAATTTGGAGAGGTTTATATTTCTTTAATTGCCGTAGGGGAAAAAACAGGCCAGTTAGAAATTGTATTACAACGTTTAGAAGATTCTATGAAGTGGGAAGTCACTCTAGCAGCTAAAGCTAAAAAAGTAATGATTTATCCAGCGATTGTTTCAACGGTGGTAATTATGGTAGTGGTGTTATTAATGGTATTTGTTGTTCCGGAACTTTTGACTTTTATCACCGCAATGGGAGGAGAGCTTGGATTTGCTACCATAGCTTTAATAGCAACTTCTAATTTTATACAAGAAAACTTGTTGGCGTTGTTTATTTTTCCTTTTGTAGTAACTTTTATAACTAAGTGGCAGCTTAAAAAATCAGTAAAATTTCGTTTATGGTACGATCGAAATGTTTTTAAAATTAAAATATTTGGACCTATTTTATATAACTTAAAAATAGCACGATTTACAAATTCATTAGCAGTTATGTTTGCGGCAGGAATGGGGTTTGTAGAGAGTATGAAGCAGGCTTCGGCAGTAGTAGGTAATGTTTATATAGAAGGAAATATAAAAATGGCAATAGCATTAATTGAGGAGGGGTCCAGTATCTATGAAGCTTTTTCTCAAGCTAAAGTCTTGCCTTTAATGGGAAATAGAATGATTAAAGTGGGGGAAATTAGTGGCAGGATGGATGAGTCATTGATTACGGTGAGTGAATATTATGATAATGAAGCAAAAGAATCTATTGAGAAAATAGAACCAGCAATAGAACCCCTTTTAACCGTAATAATGGGACTAGTGGTTGCTTGGGTAATGATAGCAGTATTAGGTCCTATTTATGAAACTATTGCTAATGTTTAGTAGTTAATTTTATGAGTATTGTATTTTTTGTAAGTGAAGAGGGTATTACGGTTGTTGATAGTCAGCTATTAACTTTAGAAAGTGGTGAAGCATGCTTTTTATGGGATGAAAAAGAAGAATTTGCAAAGCTTTTAACCACTATTCCTTATGATGTTTTTTCAGCAGTCGTATTAGATTTTGTTGATGAGCATATTGAGCATAAATTGCTCCCAAAGCTCATGCCTTGGGAGAGAGGGCAACAAGAAGTTAGGTTGATGCAGAAGACAAAAAGCTTTTTGGCTAATGTCGAGTGGTTAAAAAGCCAAAAGAACCCTAAAAATGGGCGAGCAGAACAAGAGGTTAGGATGGTATCTTTGCCTAAGACAGGCGAGATAGAATATTTTTTTAGTGCAATTTATAAGGCTAAATTAACTACTGCTGTTATTTATTCACATACTTTTCTTATAGGTCAACTTTTTTTTCAAAAAGTAAAAAAACAACTTAGTTTAAACTCTAAGAAATCAAATTCTTCTGTATTACTGGTGATTAAAGAGGGTAAGCATGTTTTTAGGCAAATTTTTATAACAGAACGTGATATTAAGTTTACTCGTTTAATTAACATAGATTTAGAGATTGAGAACCCTGTTGATATTGCATATTCTTTGTTAAGAGAGGCTCAGTTACTCGTTAAGCATATCTATAACCATAAAATACTTCCTTATAATCATCCTATTGATCTAGTTAACTTAGGAGATGACGAAGTATTAGGAGAAAAATTTCTTGATCTTTATAAAGAAAAGGTTGTTTTAGATGATTGGTTTAAAAAGGGAGTGGTGTTAGAAAATATTAATTTTGAAAAAATATCTATTCCAAACGAAGCCTATTCAAAAATAACCTTTAGGGAGGTTATTGCCAATTATATTTTAGAGAGTTCTCCAAAAACTTTTTATAAAAACACTTACACCAAACGAATTCAGAAAATCATTCAAGCTAAAAAAACTCTGTATTTATCAAGTGTGTTGATATTTGGTATAGGGCTATTAATAACAGGAAAGTTTTGGGTTGACCGTCTTGTAATGCAAGAGAGTAATGTTAGTTTACAGCATTCCTTAGTATTCTTATCAAAGGAAAAAAAAATATTACAAGAAAACTTAGAATTAGAATACGACGCAGAGGATATTAGAGAAATAGTCTTGTTTTCAAAAAAAGTGCTTGAAGAAAAATCTCGTCAGTCTCAATTATTTAATGTTAGATTTCTTGAAGAGTCTTTAACTAGACATGCTAATATTCAAATAACAGATCTTGAGTGGGGTTCAAAAGAGACTTTTGATTTTAGAAACTTAAAGGTGACCTTGTCGGGATGGGTTTTTCCATTTGAAGGAGCTTACGCTCAACCTTTAAAGTGGACTGATTTATTCGTTGAAGATATTAAATTATTACCAAACGTGATAAATGTCAAGTTAGTTGAAGAGCCTATTAATAGGCAACTAACAGTGTCTATTTCTGTTAGCGATCAAGATGGAACTATAGAGGCTCTACCTTTTAAAATTGAGTTTGAGGTAGGGGTTGAGAAAGAAGAGGTTCTTGATGTTACAAGATGATATGCTTTTAAAACGGTTTGTACTTGTTCCAGCAGGTATGTTGTTGTTGCTTATTTTTGTGTTATCTGGAATAGGTTATCTATTGTTTAGTCAAAAAGTAGAAGCTGAAGAAAAAAACAGTCAATTAAGGACTTCTGCCAGTAATTTAGTGCAAGAGGTAAGATTTTTACGTATGCAAGAAGAGCTTTATTTGCAGTATGGAGACAAGTATAAGGAAATTCTAAATACAGGTCTGGTGAAGGGGTTTGACAGAATAAAATGGTTAGATGAATTGATTGAAATTAAAAAAGATTTAGTAGCAGTACCTTTTTTGATACAGTTTGAGCCAGAAAGAAAGATGGAGCAAGAGCATTTTCCATCCTATTTATTTACGCGGGATATTTTTTATTATATTAGAATGAATATAGAGTCTTCTCTGCAAACAGATCATGATTTAGTAGCTTTAAATAGGATGATATCGGAAAGAATTTCACCACTATTTTCTATAGAAGCATGCGAAGTAAGAGTGGATAAAGGAATGCTTGATAATATAGTGTTTAATCCTCAACAAGGTAATTTTAATACTAGATGTTCTTTTATTATTTTTCAAGCAAAACCGAGGAGGTTGAATGATGATTAAGAAGATTTTTTTGTTTGGCACTCGCTTATTATGCTTAAGCTTGATTTTTTTCTTTTCCAGCGTTGTAGCACAAGAGCAAAGCAGACTTTTTATAAGTTCGGAGGATAGAGAAGTAATTCATACAGAGAGAATGAAGTATTTAGATGTTATGCCATCAAGGACTTTACCATTGCAAAGGGTTCAGGTTAAACCTCAGTTACCGCATAAAATCTCAATTTCTAGTATCATCATCACTCCCGATAACCGAAAAATTATTCGTGTCAATAATGCATATCAAAGGATTGATATGAGACGAATTACAACAGAATATAAGCGGACAACATTGTCAGAGGTTGTATATAAGATAGGTCAGAGGTTTGTTATTATTCCTGTTGGTAAAACGTTTTTCCCACAGAGTAATAAATTAGTAAAAAATCACAAGGTTGATCAGAAAAAGGGGTTCTAAAGATGTATGGAGAAGTTTAATTAGTTTAAACATACAGGCAAGGATTAAAATGCAGGTTTTCTATACTTTTTTTACGGAAAAATCTATTTATTTCTTACCGATTCTGATTAACTTGTGTTAAGATTAAGTCTATTATTTTATTCTCTAGAATAAGGGGCTGCATTGGTTTCGACGGGGAGTACAAAGTTTAGAATGCATGTCGTGCCTGAATGATGCACGTAAATCTTAATTTCAATTTGTTATAGTTGCAAACGACAATAACTACTCTCTAGCAGCTTAGGCCGCTAGTGCAGACTGGGTTCGTTGTTCGTAGCTCCTAGTTCTGTATCATCTTATACGGAATCGCTTAGTCTATGTGTTTGGATAGCCTGTGTTAAATTTACAAACTCGCTTCATGTGCTCCCTGTTGGTCGGGAAGCATGATAGTTAAATTAATAGATCAAATAAACATGTAGATTTTTAGATGGAGGCTTCGCGGACGGCGGTTCGACCCCGCCCAGCTCCACCATATTTCACTATTAGCCCGTATCATGCGGGCTTTTTTGTGCCTAAAATCAATGACTTGTAGCGTTATTTGCTATTATCCTCTATTATCCGTTATCATACATTATCACCAAATAGCATGAAAACGGGCGGTAAAATGGGTGGTAAAAACTTACCACCCGTTTAAAGCGTTTGAATTTACAGAATAAAACTTGCTTAACCTCCTAGAATAGCACTTGGGATATTAAGCATATATTACCTACCTTATTATAAAAGTCGTTGAAAGCCTTATATATCGTAGGTTAAATGGTGCTTTAATATCCCTTTTTTGTCATAATGGCGGAGAAGAGCCGTTCATATTTTAAAATTACTATACTAATCAAAATCTTAACCTGAATATGCACAATCACTTGCAGGATTTAGGTAATACTAATGTATTCAAATTATATTCAGGAATTTAGGTCGTATTATTTTCGCCTTTCTACACAAGGATTAAGGTAAAATAGTGAAATTATTTTTTCTAGGGGAATAGTTGTGCTTGAAAGAACCTTTTCTATTATTAAGCCCGATGCAGTTAAACGCAATTTAGTTGGTCAGATTTTGACAGAGTTTGAATCACAAGGCTTGCAAATTATTGCTTCAAAAATGTTGCATTTAACTCGTGGGCAGGCAGAAGCGTTTTATGCGGAGCATCAAGGGCGTGAGTTTTTTGAACCTTTGGTAGAATTTATGATTTCTGCTCCGATTATTGTACAGGTACTGCAGGGAGAAAATGCCATTGCACTTAATCGTGAAATAATGGGTGCAACTGATCCTAAAACGGCAGTAGAAGGGACAATACGGCAAAAATTCGCTTTGAGCTTGAGGGAAAATTCTGTGCATGGCTCAGACTCAGCAAAAAGTGCAGCACGTGAAATAGGCTATTTTTTTAGTGAAACAGAGCTTTGTGCAAGATCGGATGGATAAGGTTTGAATATTTCTAATATCTCTAATATTAAGATTAACACCAGTGCGACTAAGACGGATTTGCTGGGTATGGATAAGCAAGCCTTGTCTTCGTTTTTTGAAAGTATTGGCGAGAAACCTTTTCGTGCGACACAAATCATGAAGTGGATTCATCAATTTGGCGTTAGTGATTTTGATGAAATGACAAATGTAAGTAAGAAGTTAAGAGATAAACTTAAGCAAACAGCCATTATTAGAACGCCTAAAATTGTTGAAGAACAACGTTCAGCAGATGGTACGATTAAATGGTTATTAGAAGTTGATAATCATAATTCTGTAGAAGTAGTATTTATTCCCGAAAAATCTCGTGGAACGCTGTGTATTTCTTCTCAGGTAGGTTGTGCGTTAGAGTGTACTTTTTGTTCAACTGGTCAGCAAGGCTTTAATCGTAATTTAGAAAACTGGGAAATTATCGCTCAGATGTGGGTGGCTAATAAAGCTCTGGGTTGTAAGCCAAAAGAAGATCGGGTTATTTCTAATGTAGTTTTTATGGGAATGGGAGAGCCACTTTTAAATGTGATTCATACTTTTCCAAGTGCTCGTATTTTAATGGATGACAATGCTTATGGCTTGTCCAAACGGCGTGTTACTATTAGTACTTCTGGTGTCGTGCCAGCAATTGATCGCATTAAAGAGGAGTTAGATGTTAGTTTGGCGATTTCTTTACATGCTCCCAATAATGCTTTGCGAGATATTTTAGTGCCGATTAATAAAAAATATCCTTTAGAAGAATTGATGCCAGCACTGCATCGTTTTGTTGTAGGCGGCTCCAGTAAAAAGCATGTGACAGTTGAATATGTCATGCTGGATCAAATTAATGACCGCAGAGAGCATGCTCAGGAGTTGATAGATTTGTTAGGCGATTTATCTTGTAAAGTTAATTTAATTCCTTTTAACCCTTTTCCTAATACCGATTATAAACGTTCCTCTAATAATGCCATTCATCGCTTTCAAAAAGCTTTGATGCAAGCGGGGTTGAATTGTACGGTAAGACGTACTAGGGGCGATGATATTGACGCCGCCTGTGGTCAGCTAGCAGGAAAAGTAAAAGATAGAACACAAAGAGTTCAGCATTATGCAAAGGTCTCTTAAGGTTAGGGGAAACTATGTCACAACAAATTTCGGCGATTAGAGGAATGAATGACCGTTATGGTCAAGAAGCGCTTGCTTTTGATACGGTAGTTAATATAACAAAATCTGTTTTAATGCAGTACGGTTTCCAATCCATTCGTTTACCCATTGTTGAAAAAACTGAATTATTTTGTCGAACGATTGGAGAAGTTACAGATATTGTTGAAAAAGAGATGTACACTTTTGCAGATCGTAATGGAGAGAGTTTAACGCTACGCCCAGAAGGAACGGCGGGTTGTGTTAGGGCTGTTATTCAAAATGGACTTACACATAATCAGGTTCAAAAACTGTTTTATGAGGGGTCAATGTTTCGTTATGAAAGGCCGCAAAAAGGTCGTTATCGCCAATTTCACCAGCTTGGAGTTGAAGTTTTTGGTCTATCTAGCATGGATGCTGATGCAGAGCTAATTGCGATGACCTCGCGTTTTTGGCAAGAGTTAGGGTTAGATAATTTAGAGCTACAAATTAATTCATTAGGAACTCAAGAATCAAGAAAATCCTATCAAAATGTTTTAGTAAGTTATTTTGAAAAGCATAAATTAGATTTAGATGAAGACAGTTTACGGCGTTTAACCTCTAATACGTTACGTATTTTAGATACAAAAAATCCTGATATGGCGGAAGTGGTTGCCAAGGCTCCTAAGTTAATTGATCATTTAGATGCAGTTTCATTGGCAGACTTTGCAAGGCTGAAAAATTATTTGGATGATTTAGGGATTAAATATATCATTAACCCTAATCTAGTGAGGGGATTAGACTATTATAATAAAACCGTTTTTGAATGGGTGACTTATGATTTAGGAGCACAAGGAACGGTGTGTGCTGGCGGTCGTTATGATGGTTTGGTTGAGCAAATTGGCGGAAAACCTACGCCAGCGGTTGGTTTCGCAATGGGTATTGAACGTTTAATGATCTTGATGATAGATAAAAAACTGGTAGCAGATAAAATTTCTAAAGATATTTATTTGGTATTGGTAGGAGAAAATGTATCTAGACCTGGTTTGATTATTTCAGAGAATATTAGAGATGTTTTTCCTGAAATTAAATTACAAATGCATTGTGGTGAAGGTTCTTTTAAAAGTCAGTTTAAAAAGGCTGATAAATCTGGTGCAAAAATTGCCCTAGTATTGGGTGAAGATGAAGTAAATAATCAAATGATTGTTGTAAAATACCTACGTGAAAATAGAGAGCAAGAAAAGATTTCATGGGGAGAGTTAATTCCTCTCTTAGAAACTGAATTTAATCCCATAAAGGAAAAAACATGAGTAGTTCTGGATCAGATGATGAACAATTTCAAGCAATTAAAGATTGGTGGAAAGCAAATGGAACTTTCTTATTATCGAGCATATTAGTGGTCGCAGTTTCTTGGGCAGGTTGGAACTATTGGACAAATACTAAAATAGCCAATTCTATTCATGCTAGTAGCACGTTTGAGGTTTTACAAATTAGCATGGAGCAGGGGCGTTTTGGTGACGTAGCTCGTGAAGGTCTTAAGCTTATTAAAGATCAGCCTAATAGTCCTTATTCATCAGGGGCAGCACTATTATTAGCTAAGTTTTATTTTGAACAAGAAGAGCCAAATAGAGCGATTGAACAATTAACTTGGGTAACGTTAAATGCACCAGATGACTCGATTAAATTAGTTGCTTTTTTGCGTAAAGCAAATTTACAAATACAGGCAGAAAATTTTGTTGCAGCTGAGGCAGGCTTAATATCGGCAGCTGTGTTAGAGCTAGGTGCGACGGAGCAAGCTAATTTAGACTATGCAAAGGCAGAGCTGTTTTTAGTAACAGGAGAGATTGAGAAAGCAATAGAGTTTTTGACTAAGGTTATTGAAAACACAGAATCTTCTACGGGGTTATCAGCTTTGGCTAATTTAAAACTTGACGATGTTATCGGTCATTAAAAAAACTGGATTGGTTATGTTATTACGAAACCTTTGTACAATTAAAACACAATTTATGAAAAGCATAAAACAGCACCTTTTTTACCCAAAAACTTGTCAAATAGCTAGCTATTCTCCTCGTCTTTGGGTAAAAAATACACTATTTTCTGCATTCCCTAAATCGCACTTTAATTATACAAAGGTCTCGTTGCATTTTGTATTATTGTCGCTAGTGTCTGTTTTATTGGTGGGTTGCTCAACCTCTCAGGTTGTTAGAGTGCCTGCTCCTTTGGTAGATATTTCATCTCCCTATGAAATACAACGGGACTGGCAAATTACCCTTAATAGTTTTTCTCACTCAGACAGTGAAGGTCTTTATTTTGCCACTGATGGAACGCATGTATATTTTGCTACACCAGAAGGTGGAATAACGGCGGCACTGAAAGAAACTCAGTCTCGTTGGGTAGATCAAATCGTTTGGCAAAGAAAATTTGCAGAATCCATTATGTCAGGGCCAGTGCTTGATGGCGAGCAACTTATTATTGGCACTGCTAAAGGGAATCTAATGGCATTGTCAAAACAAGATGGCAGTCTTATTTGGCAAACGCAACTTTCAAGCGAGGTGTTGAGCAAAGCAGTTATTGGTGAAGGTAATATTTTTGTTCGTACTGTTGATGGAAAATTAGTTTCGGTTAAATCGTCTAGCGGAAAAGTAAATTGGACGCTGGAACATCAATTGCCTAGCTTATCTTTACGTGGCATTGCTCCTGTAACCTTGCACGAAGGGCGGGTTTATGTGGGTTGGGAAAGTGGTAATGTCGAAGCTTTTAGTGCTTACTCGGGTGAGCGTTTATGGCGAGCTCAAATAGCTATTCCTCGTGGACGCACTGATTTAGAGCGTATGGTGGATATTCAAGCAGCATTAGTAATGAGGCAAGGACGCTTATTTGTTTTAGGATATAACGGTCAGCTAGTTTCTTTAAATCCTCACACTGGTAACCTGTTTTGGGCTAAGCAAATTTCTGGATTTCGTGATTTTCTTGTAACTGATAATGCTGTGTATGTAGTGGATGAAGATGATATTCTACATGCCTATGATCTTATGAATGGCACGCTTATTTGGCGTCAAGAGGGTTATCAATATCGCTCATTAATTGATTTAGTTGCATTCGGTGATAATCAGATTTTATTAGCAGATAAATTAGGCTATTTACACTGGGTTGATAAGTTAAGTGGCTCATTGATCGCTAGAGCAAAACACCCTAGTGCAGACACTGCAGGCAGCTTGATTGTTCGTGTTCATGTTGATGGTAAGCGTTTGTATGTTAAAGATATTAACGGAGTGGTGACAGCTTACACGGTTAAACCATCGAATTGGTATAAGTTTAATCATCCAGAAGATCCATTAAATATTTTGCCTTCCTCGGTAGATAAATCTAGTGTTAAAACAGAACAGGTTGAGAAATAATTGTGAGTAAACCTGTTATTGCTCTGGTCGGTCGTCCCAATGTTGGAAAATCTACCCTTTTTAATCGTTTAACACGTTCAAGAGATGCTCTGGTGGCGGATTATCCTGGGTTAACGAGAGATAGACAATATGGCACTGGTCGTGTTGGTCCTTGTCCTTATGTTGTAGTGGATACCGGTGGTTTAAGTGGCGAAGCAGACGGGGTTGATCCTTTGATGGCGAATCAAGTTCGCACCGCAATTGAAGATGCGGATGCCGTGTTATTCTTAGTGGATGGCAGAGCAGGATTATTGCCAGCTGATGAAGGTATCGCAAATTATATTCGGCAGTTTAATAAGCCAGTTTACTTACTTGTTAATAAAGCAGAAGGTCATGATGTTGACATGATGAGTGCTGATTTTTTCCAAATGGGTTTAGGGCAACCTTATGTGATTTCTTCAGCACATGGTGAAAATGTTAGAGAAATGATGGACTTTGTATTGTCGGAGATGGTTTCTGATGAAGTGGAAGAAGATTTTGATTTAGATTCCCATCCAGGGGTAAGGGTTGCCGTTATTGGACGGCCTAATGTTGGCAAATCTACTCTAATTAATCGCATGATAGGGGAGGATAGAGTTGTTGCTTTTGACCTTCCGGGTACGACTCGCGATAGTATTTTTGTACCCTTTGAAAGAAATGGCGAACTTTATACTTTAATTGATACTGCTGGAGTTAGACGACGTAAGAATATTTCTGAAAAAATCGAAAAATTTAGTATCGTCAAAGCCATTGAAGCCATGGAAAATTCTAATGTGGTTATTCTGGTTATTGATGGTTCGGAAGGAGTAACAGATCAAGATTTAACTTTGCTAGGTCTGGCAATTGAGTCGGGTAGAGGTTTGGTTATTGCCATTAATAAGTGGGATAATATTTCGTCAGAACAACGTAAAAAAATTAAACATGAGCTGGAATTTAAATTAGTTTTTATTGATTATGCTAAACAGCATTTAATTTCTGCTCTGCATGGCACAGGAGTTGGTGACTTATTTAACACAGTTGATGCTGTTTATGAAGCAGTGATGCGAAAAGTTTCCACCTCTGACTTAAATAGAGTGCTAGAGCAAGCAGTACTAGATCATCAGCCGCCGTTGATTAGTGGGCGCAGAGTTAAGTTACGTTATGCACACTTGGGAGGATCAAACCCTCCACGAGTAATTATTCATGGTAATCAAGTGGATAAGTTACCGCGTGCTTATACACGTTATTTAATGGGGGTTTTTCGCAGAGCATTTCGTTGGGTAGGAACCCCCGTCATGATCGACTATAAGGTTACTGTAAACCCATATAAAGATCGAAAAAATGTGTTTATAAATCGTAAAGGTCAATCAGAGAATCAAGCAACTAATAATTTTATAAAGCGTAAGAAAAAATCTAAACAAACCAAGAGACGTTAGCCATCCAATTATGTCGAATACCAACAGTTTTAATGGATAAATAATATGGCACTTAGTGAATTTGAAATAAAAAAATGTGAAAAAGATATAGCAATCTTTATGGAAAAACATCGTCCACCCGTTCATGTAAGGGATGAAGTTGACTTTGGTTATCGTATAGAAAACCAAGCGGTAGAAATATTTGAAGTTCGTCCACGTTTCAACGCCCCTTCAATAAAAACAGAAACACCTATCGCAAAAGCAACTTATATTAAGTCTAAGAAAATTTGGAAACTGTATTGGCAAAAGTCAGATTTAAAATGGCATCAATACCAGCCTTTACCAGAAGTAAAAAGATTAGAGGAATTTTTGATTGCGGTTGGAGAAGATGAATATAATTGTTTTTTTGGATAGTACCTAAATCCTGCAAGCACTTGCAGGATTTAGGTACTATCTATCCAGTAAATAGCACTTTTATAGACACCGCTGAAGCAAGGGCAAAGCTGACCGATTTAACAACGGCTAACTCGGTTTTTAATTCGTGTTTAACGTCTAATAAATCAGCTTTAGTTGCCAGTTGAGTTTCTGCAAATTCATTAAACACTCTTTTATTTTCATTGGCTAAAGCTTCCGCTTGTTCGATGGTAAAGCCTTTATTTTTTAAGTTTTTAGCATATTCTAAAGTATCAAAAGTAATAATAGCCATACATACCCCTTTTAGAGAAAGTATAACACCTAAATCCTGTAAGTGCTTGTGCTATATGTGCGCAAGCACTTGCATGATTTAGGTGTTATTTTTCAGACCAGTTTTTAAGCTTGCTAGTTTTACCTATTCCAGGGTTGAATGTATTGGTTGGATCAAGTTTTTTATAAAAGTTTTTTAAAGCGGGCTTGGCAAAATACTCATGGCCTACATTATGTTCAGCAGGGTATTCGGCTCCGCGTGCATCAAAGAATGCCAGTATTTTTTGCTTTAATTCTTTAGCATCAACTCCCTTTTTTACAATATAGTTCTGGTGCATTACATGGCAAAATAAGTGTCCATAATAAAGCTTTACGGCAATTTTATCATCAATTTCAGGTGGCAATACTTCAAGCCATTCTTTTTCGTTACGAGCTAAAGCAATATCTAGAGTCATAATTGCACCAAACTTTTTAGGATTTAACATATGGTAACGTCCCATTGCACCACCTGCTACAAAGCGATGTAAAATTGCTTTTTTAGCCTCTTTTGGTGTACATTCAAAATAATTACCTTCTGCGTTATCAAAAAAAGTTTTTAAATAATCTCGTGCTTCATCTACTCCATCATTGTTCATTTCTAAAATTAAATGATGGTCAAACTGTTCACGAAATTCTTCCATTTTTTTAGGTAAATGATTTGGGAGTAGATAACTAAAAAACTGCATTATTTGATCAGAAATTTTGCTTGGAAAAATTTTAAATTTACCTGCAATGCGGTCAACTGTTCTTTTAATAGCAAACAACTTTGGAATATATTTAGCACCCAGTTTATCAATAACAATAAAAGTATCTTTACCGTATTTTTTGGCAACGTCGTAACAGTCACGATGTAAATATTCTCCAGAAACTGGTAGAGTTTTAAAGTTAGCTAAAATGTGGCGACGAACTTGAGTAAGCTCTTCGGTGTCATTAGTTCCTATATAAAAAACCTGTTCTTTTTTAGCCTTTGGAAAGGTGTCTAGCCTAACCGCAAATACGGCTAATTTTCCTGCACAACCAGATGATTCATATAAACGGCGGCCATCATTGTTAAAACGTGATGGAGTGCTTGAATCAATGTCTCTTACGCGTTCATGGTATTCATTGTCTGAAGCCCGTTTATCAGAGTCAAGAACATCGCTATTGGTATATTGTTGGTTTTGTAAGTTGGTTAGAATCTCTTCGGGTGTTGATCCTAAATTGATACCTAAGTTATTTACTAATTCTAGTGTACCATCTTGATGGATTTGAGCAAATAAAGAGAGTTCAGTATAAGAAGGACCACGCTGAACTAAAGCTCCTCCAGAGTTGTTACAGACTCCACCAACCAAAGAAGCTCCTATGCAAGAAGAGCCAATTAATGAATGTGGTTCGCGTCCATAAGGAGTTAACATTTCTTCTAACCCAAAGAGGGTGCTTCCTGGTAAACCAATAATTTGATGGGCATCATTAATTAGTTGAATTTGATCAACACGCATGGTGCTAATAATAATAATCGGGCGGTCATAGTCTTTACCATCAGGCGTAGAGCCACCTGTTAACCCTGTATTGGCAGCTTGCATAATAATGGCAACATCTGCCTTTAAGCATGCTTGTAATATTTTCCATATTTCTAATAATGTTGCGGGTTTAACCACCGCCATTGCTTCACCAGATCCGAATCTAAAACCTTTAGTATAGGGTTGCATTTTTGCAGTATCGGTTAGGGTGTAATTATTACCAACCAAGGTTTTTAATTCATTAATTAAATTTGTTTGCATTTTAGTGAAGAACCCTAGTTCTAATCGTACCGTCAATTGCTTTTAGTTGTTTTAAACCTGCTTCACGATCTTTTGAGTCTATATCGATTACCACATAACCAATGGCATTGTTAGTTTGTAAGTATTGGGCTGCGATATTGATGTTATGTTGGGCAAAGGATTCATTAATTTGCGTCATAATTCCAGGTTTATTTTCGTGGATATGTAATAAACGGCTACGGCTGTTATATTCTGGTAAAGAGACTTCAGGAAAGTTTTTTGCAGATAAAGTTGCCCCTGTGTCTGAATAGCGTACCAGTTTGGTAGCGACTTCTAAGCCAATATTTTCTTGAGCTTCTTCGGTGCTTCCACCAATATGTGGTGTTAAAATGACATTGTCAATACCGCGAAGAGGGGAGATGAACTCTTCTGCATTGGACTTGGGTTCAGTAGGAAAAACATCAATTGCAGCTCCAGCAAGATGCCCTGATTTGAGAACCTTAGCGAGGTCATCTATGTTGACAACGGTTCCTCGCGCGGCATTAATAAAAATTGCCCCTTGCTTCATGATAGAAAATTGTTCTTCTGACATCATGTCTTGGGTTGCATCAGTTTCTGGCACGTGCAGAGAAATAATGTCTGATTGTGCGAGTAGTTCATTTAAGCTTTTAACTTGGGTTGCATTGCTTAAGGGCAGTTTGGTTTCTATGTCATAGAATTTAACTCTCATGCCAATGTTTTCAGCCATGATGCTGAGTTGAATTCCTATATGACCGTAGCCAATAATACCTAGAGTTTTTCCGCGCGCTTCAACCGAACCAGTGGCAGACTTATCCCATTCTCCACGATGTATTTTGGCGTTTTTAGCAGGAATGTCGCGAAGTAATAATAATATTTCCCCTAAGACTAATTCTGCAACCGAGCGGGTATTAGAAAAAGGAGCATTAAAAACTGGGATGCCTTTGTTTTTAGCCGCTTCTAGGTCAACTTGGTTAGTACCAATGCAAAAACAGCCTACTGCGACTAATTTATTAGCCACTGCAAAAACTTCTTCAGTTAATTGTGTTCGAGATCTAATGCCAATAAAGTGAACATCTTTAATTTTTTCTTTTAAATCTGCATCAGATAAAGATGTTTTTAGGTATTCAATATTCTCATAGCCATTATCGTTAAAAACGCTAACAGAGCTAGGGTGAAGGCCTTCTAAAAGTAAGATTTTAATTTTATTTTTAGCCAAAGATTTTGTGTTCATAATAGTTCCAAACCAGTAAATATTTAGTTGGGAGTATTATAGCCCTAATCTAAAAATAGAAACACTAATATCCCTAATCCCCAAATAGGATCGTGAATCATAGTGCAAGTAATGATTGAAACTTGTGAAGTGGTTATAGGCCAGCAGTGTAAGCAGCAATGTTGGCGATGTCTTCATCAGAAAGGTTTTTAGCCATAGGAGCCATCATGGTGCTCATAGGACCGAGGTGTTTTCCTATTCGGTATTGTTTTAGTCGTTCGGTAGTTATGATGGCATCTACCCCCGCTAACTTGGGACCAATACCACCTTCGCCAGAAATACCGTGGCAAGCAATACAGTTGGTATAAGCCATTTTTCCTGCCACTATATTTGCTGCTTGGGTGGTCATAGAAAAAACAATAATGCTTATTGTTGCTAAGATAACAAAAAATGTTCTCATAAATGCTATACGACTTCAGTCTTAATCTAATTTTAAAAGTTGATTTTAGGGTTATTGGTAGGGTTTAGTCAAGTTGATAGTGTTGAGTGATTGTGGATGTATATATTTGATGGATTTTAAAATATAGTTGGTTTTGGAGCTGTTGAAAGTGTTTGCAGTCTCATGTTTAATAAGTTAATCTGAGCTCTCAAAAGAGAGAATATAATACGATGGTAATAGTTAAATTATGGTTGCTGGTAGTTATTTTAACGGCAATTAGTTGGGTAGTTTTGGTTTTAGTTAGAAAGCCCCAGCATATTTGGTGGATATTTTTATTTTGGATAGTAGTTACTTTGGTAATAACGGTCTTATTATATCTGGCATCGGTTTGGTTGGCGTCGGTCCAGTAGCTGGGGTTAGTTATTCAGTGCTTCCTTAAAATCTTCTAATAATCTTTGAAAGCTTTGATAACGGCTGAATGGAATATGCTCGTTTTCAACGGCTTCTTTAATTGCGCACTTGGGTTCAGTGCTGTGGGTGCAGTTGCGGTATTTACATTGTCCTAAAAATTCTGCAAAATCTGGGTAGGCAGCTTCTAGTTTTTGTAAGTTACAAGGGGCGGGGGTGAATTGTCTTACTCCGGGGGAGTCTATTAGGTTGCCACCTTTTTTGAGGTGGTAGAGTATGCTGTTGGTGGTGGTATGTTTTCCTAGCCCTGTTGATTCGGAGAGTTTATTGGTTTTAATGTCTAGGTCAGGAATAAGGGTGTTGATTAGAGAGGATTTTCCTGCTCCTGATATGCCAACAAAAACCGCATTTTTGTTGGCTAGTAGGTTTTCAAGTTCATCAATTCCTTCTCGTGTTATGGCTGATACCGGGAGGATGTCGATGTTCATCTGAGCGTATGGAACTAGAAGTTCGGTAATGGTTTCCCATTGTTCATCTGCTGAGATTAAATCTGTTTTGTTTAAAATTATAAAGGCGGGTAGGTTGAGCTGATGGGCAACTACTAGATAGCGATCTATCATGTCTGGGTGTATTCCAGGCTCTATTCCTGCCACTATGCCAATTAAATCAATATTGGCAGCCACCATGCGAGTTTCTCCGCGAAATCCTGGGCGGCTGAGTTGGTGTCTTCTTGGTTCAACACTAATCGCAATTCCTGATCCTGATTCTAATCCAGATTGCCACGTAATTAAATCACCTGCAACCAGTTTACCTAGGTGTTGGCGAACGGTGCAGTTTATGATGTCACCATGATTTGATTCAACAAGAATACGTTTGCCAAAGTTGGTGATGACCAGTCCTGCTTGCTTTTCGCCGAGCGAATCGTGCTCTAAGGTTTGATGTTTTTTTAAATGTTTTTGTTTGATACGTCTTTTTTGCTGGTCACTTAATTTTCGTTTTGGCATAAAGAATTAATCAAGAAGAGCATTAATTTTAGCGGCAAGGATAAAGTCATTTTGTGTAATTCCTTTAGCCGCATGGGTGGTTAGCGTAATTTGACATTCATTGTATCCAAAGCCAATATGTGGGTGGTGGTCTTCTTTGTGGGCGACCCAAGTAACAGCATTAATAAAGGCTACGGTTTGATGGTAGTTTTTGAATTTAAAGGTTTTATTGATGTTTTGATAGCTTAAAGCAACATCCCAACCAGAAACTGCAATTAATTTACCTTCAATAGTTGGAATAATGAGCGGTTTGGAACCTTTTTGAATTTCTTCACAAGATTGGTTTTTTAAAAGGGTTTTAGTCATGATTGATGTTCTTCTTTATTTGTATTGGTTTTAATTTGTTGAAGAGATTTAAGGTGGTCAATACGGATTTTAGCAGGCGGATGGCTGTCGTGGTAGCCTGAATAATCCGGATCTGGGGTTAGGCTGCTGGCGTTATCACGGTACATTTTTAACAGTGCTGAAATTAAATGTTGTGATCCAACGTGCTTGGCGGCAAAGTAGTCGGCTTCAAATTCTTGCTTACGGCTTTTAAAAGCAGCAATAGGGCCCAAAAAGAAGAAGACAACAGGAATGACCGTTATAAATAGCAACAATGCCGCCGCAGGGGTGTCGGTTGTCATTCCTAAACTCGTATAAAATTCTGGCATTTGTGCTAGCCAGCCTAAAATAGCTAGGCCGATTAAACTCATTGCAAAAGTTTCAAAAATACGTTTTTTGATATGTCCGTATTTAAAATGTCCTAACTCGTGGGCTAAAACCGCTTCGACTTCTTCGGGGGAGAGTTTTTCTAGTAGGGTATCAAAGAATACAATGCGTTTATTTTTGCCAAATCCAGTGAAATAGGCGTTACCGTGACCTGAACGAGACGAGCCATCCATTACAAAAATACCTTTTGATTCAAATCCTGTTCTTTCTAGCAAAGATTCAATACGATCTTTCATTTCGCCCTTTTCTAAGGGTGAGAATTTATTAAAGATAGGGGCAATCCATTTTGGGTAGGCCCAAAGTAGTAGGATGTTAAAAGCGATCCAAACGAGCCAAGTATAAAACCACCAAGCTTGATCAAAATAAGCATCCATAATGCTTAGAACTGCCCATAGCAAAGGTAGCCCGATAACGATTCCTAAAGCCCAGCCTTTGAGAAGGTCGCTGATAAATTTACCAGGTGTGGTCTTGTTAAAGCCAAATTCTTCTTCAATTTTGAAAGTGCTAAGAAGGGCGAAGGGCAGGCTAAGTAGTGACATAAACCAAACCGCAGAAATTAAAAAACCTATATCACGCCAAATGGGAATTAATTCTGCTGCTAACCAAAAGTTGTAAATATCTTGAAAGCCACCACCAAGAGTCATAAATAACAGTACTGCAACACCAAAAAATAGGCTAAATCGTTCAAGTTGCAGTTTAGCTCGTGAGTAATCAGCGGCTTTTTGGTGAGCTTCAAGAGAGACTACTTCACTGAATTCTTCGGGAACTTTTTCTCTATGTAGTCCAATGTGAAATTGATTTTTAATGTTTAGCCAAGTTTCAATTATCAGGTTAACGACTATAGAAATAATAAATATGGTGGTGATCCAGGTCATAAGTTTTTTTGTCCGTATAATAGCAATTATGGATATTGTAAATAATTTAGGGGGTAAAAGTGAAGTCAAATATCAAATCAGAGTATAACTTAATTTGGCTAGATCTAGAAATGACTGGGTTGGATATTGGTTCTGATACGATTATTGAAATTGCAACGGTGGTGACGGATTCTCAATTAAATGTTCTGGCAGAAGGACCCGTTATGGCTGTTTATGTCGATCAAGAAAAATTAGATTCTATGGATGAATGGTGTACTGTTCATCATGGAAACTCTGGTTTAACTAAGCGAGTGCAGGAAAGTCAAATCACTTTGCGAGAAGCTGAATTGACAACGATTGAGTTTTTAAAGCAATGGTCTTTTAAAGGAAAGTCGCCGATGTGTGGTAATAGCATTTGCCAAGACCGTCGTTTTTTAATTAAAGAAATGCCAGAATTAGAGTTGTTCTTTCATTATCGTAACTTAGATGTTAGCAGTTTAAAAGAATTGGCAAAACGCTGGGCGCCTAAAGTGTATGCTTCTCATAAAAAGCAGGGAGCACATTTAGCCTTAGATGATATTTATGAATCTATTGATGAATTACAGCATTATCGACGCTATTTATTAGCGGAGGTTGCTCAGCCCTAATCCGCAAGTAGAAATCAAGGACTTGCACACTAACTCATAATTCTACTTGCGGATTAGGGCTCAGAAATAGGTTTTATAAAAGTATGTTTTTGTTATATAATCACGCTCTTTTCTTACGAATTTATGTCGTAGGATTTTTTTAAACTTTAATTTAAATTATATAACCCCTTTTATTTTTTTTACCTAAATCCTGCAAGTGGTTGTGCGTATATGGCGTAAGCTATTAATTTGTAGAACAATTTTCATTCGAGTGGAATACTTATTGATATTCCCGAAGAATT
>CAZRMK010000020.1:0-25370 GCA_964601165.1 uncultured Piscirickettsiaceae bacterium
CTTGTACACCAGCGTCAAAAGTTTTAGTAGACATATAAAAATCTCCTTTTAATGGCTTGGAGTTTAACCTAAACCCTGCAAGTGCTTGTGCACATAGAGTGCAAGATATTGATTTGTAGAGCAAGTTTAATTCGAGTGGAATACTTATTGATATTCCCGAAAAATTAAACTTGCTCTACGAATCAAGAGCTTGTGCTATATGCGTGCAAGCACTTACAGGATTTAGGTTTAAACTAAATTCAAGGACAATCTTATAGAGATAGACTCATATTGACTAATTGAAAAAATCATAAAAAGGATTGAGTAAAGTCTATACATCAACTTTTCAATCTCTCTTAATTCAATTAACAGCCTGTATCTAAAAACTATCCTTACAGAATAAAAAATATTGGAACTTATTGAACAAGCACTACTCGACCTGCTCTAAAAAACGATCAGCTTTAAAAGAATTCCTAGCCTTTAACCAAGACCCCTTAAAGTGATTCTGTACAATTCCTTAACCGCGAACCAATATAACAAAAATAATACGATTTTGAAACCCTCTACTTTAACTTTTCTTCTAGACACAAAAAAACCGCCGAAGCGGTTTTTTAATAAATATTTCTGAAACGAAAAATTTAACGCTTTGAAAACTGCGGGCGACGACGAGCTTTTCGAAAACCAACTTTCTTACGCTCTACTTCACGCGCATCACGAGTTAACAAACCTTTAGCGCGTAATGCACGGCGATTTTCTTCTGTAAATGCGAGCAATGCACGAGAGATACCATGACGAACTGCACCAGCTTGCCCTGTTGTACCTCCACCTTTTACGGTAATCATTGCATCAAACTTTTTTAAATTATCTGTTGCTTCAATAGGCTGATTAATCACCATCAAGTCGGTTTCACGAGCAAAATACTCAGAAATATCACGACCATTTACTATCATCTTACCTGTGCCAGCACGCAAAAAAACACGAGCTACTGAGCTTTTACGACGACCTGTTCCATAATAATGTTCTACTGCCATAATAATCTCCTTTATAAGCTTAGTTCTTTAGGTTGCTGTGCAGTATGAGGATGCTCTGTTCCCGCATATACTTTCAACTTTTTAAACATTGCACGGCCTAGGGGTCCACGAGGTAACATCCCTTTAACAGCATACTCTACTGGACGTACTGGCTGCTCATCCACTAACTTTGCAAAGCTAGTGGACTTTAAATTACCAATATATCCTGTCGAGCGGTAATAAATTTTATCTTTTGCCTTGTTACCAGTTACTACAATTTTACCGGCATTAATAACAACAATATAGTCACCACAATCTACATGAGGCGTAAACTCTGGCTTGTGCTTGCCACGCAAACGATAAGCGATTTTTGCAGCTAAACGCCCTAGCGTTTGACCTTCTGCATCTACAATATACCAGTCACGCTTAACTTCATCTGGCTTTGCAACAAATGTCTTCATAACTTTGTCCTAAAATTCTTAATAATCCAGTAACATCTCAATAATTCTGGCAGTTATGCGTTACCACGCTAAAGCACTGGGAACGTAATGTCACCCTGAGTTATTGAGAAGTTAATAATCCAATGATAACCATTTGATTTTTAATCAAATAATCTCCTAATACTGTTTAACGGGCAATAATAAGGGAAGGATCAAAGGGTGCATTTTAAAGATTTATATAAAAAGTGCAAGTTTATTTACAGCCTAAATCCAAATTCCATTACCTAAATCCTACAGGCATTAACTATGCTTTACTGGCGTTAACTTCCAAATATCTTCATTGTATTGTTGCATCGTTCTATCTGTAGAAAAAGTGCCACTTCGAGCTGAATTGAGAATACTCATGGTATTCCAACGTTCATGATCATTAAAAGCCTGTGCTAAATCATGTTGAGCATCGACATAACTTCTAAAATCTGCTAAAGTCATCCAAGGATCATTTGGTGATTTAACCGTATTAATAATATCATTAAAAATATTCGGTTCAAATTGATTAAAATGCCCAGACTGCAGCAAATTCATAACTTCTTGTAGGTCAGAATCTTCATCAATATAACTCTGGGGATGGTAATGATGACGTAAACTTTCTACTTCTGGAGTCTTTAGACCAAACAAGAAAAAGTTTTCTTCACCCACCGCTTCTAAAATTTCTACGTTGGCTCCGTCCAAAGTTCCAATGGTCACTGCTCCATTCATCATAAACTTCATATTTCCAGTACCAGATGCTTCTTTACCAGCGGTCGAAATTTGTTCAGAAACATCCGTTCCTGGGCAAATTATTTCCATTGCGGAAACACGATAATTAGGAATAAAAGCAATTTTTAATTTATCACCGACCTCTGGATCATTATTAACAACATCAGCAACATTATTAACTAATTTAATAATATTTTTAGCCATCACATAACCAGGTGCTGCTTTACCGCCGATTAGCACACAGCGATTCACCCAGCCATCAGTATCACCACGTTTGATGCGTGAGTATAAATGAATAACATGGAGTACATTTAATAGCTGACGCTTATACTCATGAATACGCTTAACCTGCACGTCAAAAATAGACTCAACCGCAAAATCAACCCCTGTGGTTTCTTTTACCAACGCGGCTAAACGTACTTTATTTTCGAGCTTAACTTTCTTCCAAGCTTGTCGAAAAGATTTGTCCTTAACGAAATCTTCAATTTTACTAATCTGAGTTAAATCAGTAATCCAACCTTCACCAATTTTTTCTTTTAACAATGCACGTAAAGCCGGGTTTGCACTAGCCATCCAACGACGCTGAGTAACGCCATTGGTTTTATTGTTAAAGCGTTCAGGCCATAGCTGATAAAAATTATTAAACAAGCCTTCTTTTAATAGCTGCGAGTGTAAGGCTGCCACGCCGTTAATCGAAAAACTACCAACAATCGCAAGATAAGCCATGCAAACATTGTTATGCTCATCAATAATCGACATTTCACGAGTTTTGCTGTGATCTCCTGGCCACTTCATGGCAACTTGCTTTAAGAAACGCTGATTAATTTCATAAATAATCTCTAGAGGTCTGGGTAAAAGCTTTTCAAACAATCCTACAGACCAACGCTCAAGGGCTTCTGGTAACAGGGTGTGATTGGTATAAGCCATGCATTGCGAAACAATTTCCCAAGCATCACCCCACTCTATATCATACTCATCCAATAATAACCTCATCAATTCAGCAACGGCTAAACTAGGATGGGTATCATTCAACTGAAAAACATTTAACTCTGCAAACTTTGAAAAGTCTCCTTGATATTTCTGATCCCACTGATGAACCACATCCTGTAAAGATGCCGACACTAAAAAATATTGTTGACGCAAACGTAATTCTTTACCATTTTCACTGGCATCATTAGGATACAAGACCATCGTAATATTCTCTGCATCCGCCTTCTCCGCTACCGCTTCAAAATAAGATCCTGCATTAAAGTGAGTTAAATCAAAATTTTCAACGGCAGCAGCTGACCATAAACGTAGCGTGTTCACTATTTCATTTTTAAAACCTGGAATAGGGACATCAAAAGGTACTGCGATCACATCATGAGTTCCTTCCCAAATAGAATAAAGTTTACCTGTATGTGAATTTTTACATTGACGAGCTTGACCACCAAATTTAATTACACGAGCATATTCTTTACGCTGAATCTCCCAAGGATAACCCCCTAAACCTAACCAATGATCAGGCTCTTCTAACTGAAAACCATTTTGAATAAGTTGTTTAAACATACCATATTCATAACGTAGCCCATAACCCATTACCGGAAGTTGTAAGGTAGCACAAGAATCCATAAAACAAGCAGCTAACCGCCCTAGTCCGCCATTACCCAAGCCTGCATCATGCTCTGCATCTTCGATTTCTTCTAATGATAGACCTAAATCATACATGGCTTTTTCAGTTTGCGTCTCTACCCCTAAGTTTAATAAATTATTAGTTAAAGAACGCCCCATTAAAAACTCCATCGAGAGATAATAAGCCTTTTTATGCCCGTTCTTATTATAAATTAACCAGGTATTCTTCCAGTGAACCATTAACCTATCTCTAACCGTGTAAGATAAGGCTTTAAACTGATAATAGGCTTCAGAGTTTACATTGCGCCCTAAGCTATTATATAAATAGTGAATAAAACCACCTTCTAGGTCTTTAGCTTCATTTCCTAACATATTCTGCATATCTGCAATCATTTTGGCCTTTTTAATGCCCGCTGCTGTTGCCATAAAAAACTCCTATAAAAACTTAACCAAATTAGTCTCTAACCTAAATATAACCTTTATGCTTTCTTCAAATCGACACAAAGACCTTCTAATTCTAAATATTGCTTTGCACTGGTTTCCCAGCCAAAATTCACGCCCATACCGGTTTTTTGTAGCTTTTGCCAAGTACGCTTTTTACGATGCAAATGTAGAGCATGTAAAATCGCTGATTTAAGTGCATGGTAGCTTGGATCGTAAAATACAAACCCTGTTGCGGTGCCATTTTTAATATTTTCATCGGTGGCATTAATAACGGTATCTACCAAGCCCCCAGTATGATGAACAATAGGTGGCGTTCCATAGACCAAGCTGTACATTTGATTTAAACCGCAAGGTTCAAAACGCGAGGGCATTAAAAACATATCAGAACCCGCTTCAACTTTATGAGCTAAAGATTCAGAATAACCAGTATAAATCATCACTCGCTCGGGATATTTTCGAGCCAGTTCATTTAAAGCATATTCAAAATCAGCATCGCCTGTTCCAACGATGACAAACCTTGCATTGGTCTTTTCTAACAGGCTAGGAATCACTTCAAGCACCAAGTCTATACCTTTTTGCGGCACTAACCGCCCCACGAAACCAATGACAGGTGCTTGAAGTTCTATCTCTGGTACTGACAATCCCCAAAAATCTAGTAAAGCTTGTTTATTTATTTTTTTAGCTGCCACCCGACCTTTTTTTGCCGAATAATTTCTAGTCAAAAACTTATCTTTTTCGGGATTCCAAATATTCTCATCAATGCCATTTAAAACCCCTATCAACCGACCTTCTTGTTGACGATCTTTTAAGACTCCTTCTAAACCATAAGCAAATTCAGGAAAGGTAATTTCCTTTGCATAGCTAGGACTCACCGTAGTGACCCAGTCAGCCATCACTAGCCCTGCTTTTAACATAGAAAGATTATTATAAAATTCAACTTTTTCTGCCGTCCACCATTGCCATGGCAACCATAATCCATCAAATAATGTTTTAGGAAACAGCCCTGCATAAGCCATATTATGTATGGTAAATATTGTTTTTGGAGATTCCGTTTCAAGCGATAACAATGCAGGGACTAATCCTGTTTGCCAGTCATTGGCATGAACAAGATCAGGCTTCCAGTCCAGCCCTACTCTATCCATTGCCAACTCTGCAACTGCCTTAGAAAATACTCCAAAACGCTCACCATTATCCCACCAATCTGTGCCGTCTGGCGAAAGATAAGGATTACCTGGACGATTAAACAATTCTGGCACATCTATCAACCAAATTGGCACTTCAATGCCAGCTGCCTTAGCTTTGTGAACTCTAACATGCACCTCTCGCCCACAAGCTCCTACATTAAAGTCGGCAATTTCTTTAACCTGAGAAACTTTTTCCCAAACATCTCCATAAGCAGGAATTACCAGACGAACCTTATGCTTAAGTCGTGCATAAGCATTGGGTAAACTACCCGAGACATCAGCCAAACCTCCAGTTTTAATCAGAGGATAAGCTTCAGAAGTAGCAAATAAAATTTTCATATAAATATCTTGAGACCTTTTTTAAGACTTTTTTAACACAATTATGGATAAGGGCGGCAAGGTTAATTCGGCAGAAAACGGTTGATTCATCCAAGCTTTCTGTTCGGCATAAACAGTGCCGCTATTGCCTAAATTACTGCCACCATATATTTTAGCATCTGAATTAATTACTTCTTGATACTTGCCATTTTCAGGTAAGCCTATACGATAGTTTTCTCTAGGTACAGGAGTAAAATTAAAGATACACACTAGTTTTTGTGTATCCGATAATCGTAAAAAACTTAAAATAGAGTGTTCATAGTCATGACAATCAATCCATTCAAAACCAGTAGAGTCAAAATCACGCTCATGTAAAGCAGTCTCGGCTTGGTATAGATGGTTTAAATCACGGGTCAATAATTGCACCCCTCGATTCAAAGGTTGCTCACATAAATGCCAATCTAAACTGCGTTCTTCCGACCATTCATCAAATTGCGCAAACTCACACCCCATAAATAATAGTTTTTTACCCGGACTCAATAATTGATAGCCTATCAATAAACGTAAGTTAGCCATTTTTTGCCAAGCATCTCCAGGCATCTTATTCACTAAAGAATGCTTTAAATGCACTACTTCATCGTGAGAAATAGGCAAAACAAAATTTTCGGTATAAGCATACATTTGACTAAATGTAAGCTGATTATGGTGATAGGGTCGGAAAACACAGTCTTTTTCAAAATAGCTAAGGGTGTCATTCATCCACCCCATGTTCCACTTCATTGAGAAGCCTAAGCCCCCCGTCCAAGTAGGGCGAGAAACCATTGGCCAAGAAGTGGACTCTTCTGCCATCACCACTGTTCCTGGACACTGCGAATGCACCTCTTCATTAAGGGTTTTTAAAAACTCAATCGCTTCCAAATTCTCACGACCACCATGCTTATTTGGAATCCATTGATCAGCTTCTCGAGAATAATCTAAATACAACATAGAGGCGACAGCATCGACTCGTAAACCATCAATATGAAATTCTTTTAACCAGTACAAAGCATTGGCTATCAAAAAATTACGTACTTCATTGCGACCAAAATTAAAAATTAGCGTTCCCCAGTCTTGATGCTCTCCTTGGCGTGGATCTTCATGCTCATAAAGGGCTGTGCCATCAAAACGAGCCAGTGCAAATTCATCCTTTGGGAAGTGAGCTGGAACCCAATCAAGAAGTACTCCTATGTCGTGTTGATGACAAAAGTCTACAAAATATCGCAAATCATCAGGGCTTCCAAAACGCGAGGTAGGAGCAAAATATCCCGTTGTTTGGTAGCCCCAAGATTGATCTAAAGGATGCTCTGAAATTGGCAACAATTCAATATGGGTATAGCCCATCCACTTAACGTATTCCACCATACGATGTGCAATTTCACGGTAGTTTAAAAAGCCCCCAACATCATCTCGTTGCCAAGAACCTAAATGTACCTCATAAATATTAATAGGTGATTTTTGCCAGTCATAGTCTTTTCGGCGTTGCATCCAGCTGTTATCTAGCCACTTATAAGTTGATTGGTAAACGATACTGCCAGTTTTTGGACGATTTTCCATCGACTGGGCATAGGGATCAATTTTAGTTAAACAATGCCCAGTTTGATGGTTACGAATTTCATATTTATAAATATCACCCGCATGCAACCCTGGAATAAAAATTTCCCAAATTCCGTTGCCAATCGTTCTCATTGGGTGGCGCAAACCATGCCAACCATTAAAATCGCCCACCACAGAAACTCGGTTAGCCGCCGGCGCCCACACACAAAACTGCACTCCTGAAATACTGTCAATGGTTTTTAAATGTGACCCTAGTACATCATAAATTTGCCAATGACGACCTTCAGTAAACAAATAGCTATCCATTTCTCCCAGACCAGGTAAAAAGGTGTAGGGGGAGACGGCACAATGCTCAGAAGCATCTTTTTCTACCCAGTTCAAGATAAAATGTGGTGGTAAATTATCTTTTTGAGATTGAGTTAACTTAGCGACAAATAAATCTGTCCCTGCAATCCTTTCTAAAGGATATTTTCCTTCAACAGTAACCTGTTCTGCACTAGGCATCCAAGCACGAACCACCCAATCTTTACCTGATAAGTGCAACCCTAACACCTGAAAAGGATCATGATGGGTACCACTTTGTAGACAATCAATATCTTGCTGAATCTCTGAAATATTCATATTGAGACCTTTATATAATTTTCTTCAAAACGATTGCTAGTCACAACCATTGCTTTAATTTTAGCAACAAGTTCAGGGTTGATTTGATGCCAATTAAATTGCCATATCCAGTTACCATCTATCGTACCAGGCACATTCATTCTTCCTTGGCTATCTAACTCTAAAAAATCTTGCATGGGAACTATCATTAATTTGGCGGGTGAATTCATAGCTGCCTTAATTAGTGGCCAAGGCATATCACCAGCATCCGCTGGTAACTGACTTAAAATCCAGCTTTTAGTATCAGCATGTTCGATCGAGTGCCACCAACCCAAACTGGTATCATTGTCATGGGTAGCAGTATAAACCACCGAGTTATCAACTTGCTCTGCCAAGGAATGAGGATTATCTGGCAGATCATTAAAACCAAACTGTAAAACCGACATTCCCGGTAGCTTAAAACTCTCTTTTAAGTCGACCACTTCTGTGGTAATAATCCCTAAATCCTCTGCAACCAGGGAAAGATTGGGGAAGGTTTCTTGTAATACAGTTAACAATGCTTTGCCAGGAACTTTTGTCCAGCTGCCGTTGATGGCAGTTTCTGCTGTAGCATCAATTTCCCAACAAGCTTCTAAGCCTCTAAAGTGATCAATACGAATTAAGTCAAACTGCGACAAGGCTTCTGCAATCCGAGATTTCCACCATTTAAAGCCCTCTTTTTCCATCACTTGCCAGTCGTAATGAGGATTACCCCAACGTTGCCCAGTATCTGAAAAGTAGTCTGGCGGTACACCTGCCACCACCCTTGGATTAAATTCTTCATCTAACTTAAACTCTTGAGGATTTACCCAAACATCGGCACTATCAAAAGCGACAAAAATTGGCATATCACCGAATAACTGAATCCCTCTCTGATTGGCATCCAATTTTAACCTTTGCCAAAGCTTAGATAAGGCGTACTGTTGTTTTTTAATAAACAAAATTTCCAAAGCATGTTTTTTACTAAATATCTTAAGCGCTGCATCATCTCGCTGTTGATATTTTTTAGGCCATTGGCACCAAGAGCGATACTCAAAATGAGTTCTTAGCGTCATAAATAATGCATAATCTGCCAGCCAATTAGGCGGCTGTTGCAAATAGACCGCAAAGTCTTTGTCATCCACTTCTAAAAACCAATTTTCGGGTAACAGTGCAGTATTAAATGCAAACGCAGAGGTGCTCTGATAAGGAGATAATCCCTGAACGGGCTGGGTCAAAGGCAATATTTGCCACACAGTCAATCCTGCATCCTGCATCCAATCTAAAAACTTCCAAGCCTCTTGATTTAACTGCCCGAGCTTACCTTCCCCCAACTTACCATTATTAGGTAAAGAAGTTAGATGAAGCAATACCCCTGCCCTACGCCCCTCTAACATATTTAACTGCTCCCTCTTTGCATTACTCCACCATGATCCATATCTCCACCACCAGAAGATAGCGGGATTTGTAGCTGTTCAGGCGGTCTTTTACCTAAGAGCTGATAAAGTTTTTCTAAATGGCGGCGGAACAATTGGTCAAAATCACTTACACTGCCACTTGGGTTATAGTCACCAAACCACCAAAACCAATCTGAACCTTCACAAATTCCTAATTGCTCGGTTGCCAAAGTTATCTCTGCTTGAGAAAGTACTCCTGAGGACACCACCTGATCATAGCTATCCTTAGCTTCAACCAGTAAATCCCAGCCAGCATTTTTATCCTTATCACCCATCCAAGTTGAGAAGGAACCGTAAACCCAGCTACCTGACTTAAGGATAGGTAAATGTCTTTTTTCCATCCCACCCTCAAGCACTTTTGCAAAGGTTGTCATCTCAATGCGCTCATCGGTTGATAGTTTACTATATAGAGCGGTTAGAAAATAATAAGCATTATCGGCATAATATTCCCAAGCATTTTCGCCATCTAAAATAACCGACACCACATGTTCCTCTACTTCGTCACCTAAAAAATCTGCGATATTTCTTAAATTAACAACAAAATTATTAGCGGCATCCCCAGGATTCCAGTCTTTATACTGAAATCCAATTAAGTCTGACAAACCATCGTCTCGAAAAAATAGCGCACAATTATTGCTAGCATTTTGTAACGGCTGATAAAGAGATTTTTTAGATGCAATATCGTGTTGATTTAAATGCGACGCTTCACAAGAGTGCCGCCATACCCCTTCTCCAGAAGCTGTCCAGCTGATACCAAACTCTTCCAACAAACCAACAGCAGCACTACTTAAAGCTCCCTCCGGCAACCAAACTCCCTGAGGCTGGCTGCCAAAATACTTCTGGTAAACCTCTAAGCCTTTATGCATATGCCATTTAGCACGCTCATAACCGTCTGGATAGTGATTGCTCTGCGGCAAAGGAGCTTCTGGCGTGACATCTTTCATTGAGCTAAAGTCAATTAATAAAGGCACAATAGGATGACCATAAGGACTCATAGAAATCTCAATTTGCCCCTGTTCCATCAAAGCTCGATAACGCGGAATAATATTTCCAATGGTTTCAGCCATTACCTCCATTAATACTCTTTGATCCTGTGCAGAAAAATGAATTCTATTGTTGCCCTTCTCAATTAGATCCTGAATACGAGAATCTTTTAAACGTAAGCTTTGCCCCGTCCAAGCAAGGTGATACCAAACTAATAAATCTGTAAAAAACTGGTTATTAAAATAAGCTAAACAACGAGCTTGCTCCACAGGGGTACTTTTATCACACTGCGTCATTTCAACCAGCCTTTTAAAAGCCGGAAAAGGTTCAATCATGGTTGGAGAAAAGGCTTTTTGACAAGCAGCAACCACTTGTAATCGATATTTTATCTGCTTTTTAACCCTATCTTCACCAGAAACCCACCGTAACAAAGGATCCTGTAAGCCCTTATCATCTTGTAGCCAAGTACGCATTTGTTGCGCGTAATCATCTAGTTGCTCAAGTAAAACTGGTGCAAAATTAACCACCACTTTTGCTGCCGGACAATCTTCTAAATGAGCTACCATATCTGTATAGTCTTTAATGCCATGCAGATACACCCAAGGAAGTCGATACTGACCATCTAACCCATCACGATAGTGTGGTTGGTGCATGTGCCAACATAACACCAGTTTTATTTTTTTTGATTTCATTGTACTTATTATCTTATCTTGTAAAGTGCAACTGCTGACCCAGCATATCTGGCGTCACCAAAATAATTCCTGATTCTTTTTCTACACAAAAACGCTCTGCATCCGCAACGGGATCTTCACCAATAATCGTACCTTCTGGAATTTGACAATATTTATCAATAATGGCATTTTGGATACGACAATTACGAGCTACCTCTACCCGTGGCAATAATACAGTGTCTTTAATTAAAGAATAACTATGTATTCTACAACCGCTACCAATCACAGAACGCTTAAGTCGTGCTCCCGAGATAATACAACCTCCAGATACCAAGGAATCAATCGCTTCTCCACGGCGCCCTTCATCATCAAAAATAAATTTTGCAGGGGGCATTTGAGCTTGATAAGTCCAAATAGGCCAATCTCTGTCATAAAGATTAAGTTCTGGAGTAATCGAACATAAATCTAAACTTGCCTTATGGTAAGACTCAAGTGTTCCAACATCACGCCAATAAACAGGTTTGCCATTATCATCAACAAAAGGAAAAGCTTGCACACAGTGACCTTCGATAACAGAGGGGATAATATCTTTACCAAAATCTCGAGAAGAATTAGGGTTATCGTAATCTTCAATCAACTTTTGAAACAAAAATTCTGTTGAAAATACATAAATTCCCATAGATGCTAGAGCTTTATCTGGTTTTCCAGGTATAATTTCAGGGTCTGCTGGTTTTTCCGTAAACCGAGTGATTTTTAAGCTCTCATTAACTGACATCACCCCAAAACCTGTCGCTTCCATTTTAGGCACTTCAATACAACCGATGGTAACATCTGCGCCAGATTCTGCATGAGCTAGTAGCATTTTACTATAGTCCATAGAGTAGATATGATCTCCGCCCAACACCAAAACATATTCTGGTGAATGACGACGCAGAATATCTAGGTTTTGATAAAGTGCATCTGCCGTACCTTGATACCATTCTTTATCAACTCTTTGTTGAGCGGGCAAAAGCTCAACAAATTCGCCCACTTCATAACGCATAAAAGACCAAGCACGTTGCACATGACGAATTAAGGAATGGGACTTATACTGACTCAACACGCCTATTTTACGAATACCTGAATTCACACAGTTAGAAAGCACAAAATCAATAATTCGATATTTACCACCAAAAGGCACCGCTGGCTTAGTGCGCCACTTAGTTAAATTTTTTAAACGACTACCTTCGCCCCCCGCTAGTACTAGAGCTAGCGTTTTTTTGGTTAAAGCAGTTGTGGCTTTAGTTTCACAATAATACTTCATCGTTATTATCCTTTGTAATTAAACTTTAGACCTCACATAAACAAGACATCCCAATAATCCTAACTGCTGATTCTTAACCAAAAAAACTGGAAGATCTTTAACTTGCTGCTCCATTCTACCCTTATTTAAAAGTGCTTTAATAAAAATGGGCTTTTCCATCCAGTCTTGAATTTTAGTTGCAATTCCTCCCGCTATATAAATTCCCGCGGTTGATTTCCAAACTAATCCCAAATTACCAATATAAGCACCATAAACCTCAACAAAAGTATCTAATGTCTGCACCGCAATATCATCACCATTTAAAGCCAGAGCATGAATCTCTGCCGCCGTTATACTTTGCTTAAAGTCTTTTCGATCTTGTTCCTGTGCTCGTTGACTAAAAAACATATACAAAGACTCTATACCCTCACCTGATAATATACGCTCATAAGAAACATGATGCCACTTTTGATGTAGCCAACTCAACAAATCAATCTGGCAAGGGTTAAGTGGAGCAAAATCTAAATGCCCGCCTTCTGAAGCTTGCGGAATAAATTCCCCGTCACAATTTATTACAGGAGCAACTCCTAAACCTGTTCCAGCCCCTACAACTAAACGATTTCCTTGCAAATTATGCTTACCTTTTTGTAAGGTAACCACATCTTTTTCGATCAATTCATCTATACCATAGGCAACTGCTAAAAAATCATTAATGATAAATACTTCGTGAATATCGCAAACTTTTTCTATTTCGGTAACGTCTACAGTCCAAGCAAGATTAGTAAGCTTAGCATTACGACCATCAACTGGTCCAGGAAGACCCAAACAAGCCATTTGACAAGAATTAATTTTATGTTGTTTTTGAAAGGTTTGAACTAAAACCGTTAAGGAAGAGAACTCTGTAGATAAATAACGTTGTTCGGCAAGTATATCACCAGACACAGAATCAAAAGCACGCAGATAGACCTTAGTTCCTCCAACATCTCCAGCCAATAAAACTGCCATCACGTCACCTTGTTTTGTTACCTAAAATGCTCATCTAATCCTTCACAAATTAAATGACTGATAAAACTATGTACTTCTTGTATTCTAGCAGTTTCTCTGCTCGCTACCTGAAAGCATATATCTGCTTTTTCAGACAATAAGCTGGCATCTTGTCTCGTCATTGCCACACTATAACAACCAGCAACAGTAGCTGCCTCAACTGCTTTAACGACATTTAAACTGTTACCTGAGGTAGAAAGAGCCATTACAATATCACCAGGCTTTGCTAGGCTTGCAATTTGTCGAGAAAAAACCGTTGAAAAACTATAATCATTACTATGTGCGGTTAAAATGGAGCTATCGGTGGTTAAAGCAATCGAGGCTAAAGGAATACGATCTTTAACATATCTTACCATCAATTCAGCAGCCATATGCTGTGCATCTGCCGCACTGCCTCCGTTACCACACCATAAAACTTTACCACCATTTTCTAAGCTAGTTATTCATTCTAACAATAACTTCTTCTACCTTAGATGACGATTCGATGACAGACCTTATAGCTTGCTGGTGAGATTGATAAGCTCTTGCAAAATCAATCATATTTTTGACTCAATTTTATCAACCATACGAGAGGTGGAGTAGCCGTCCCAAAAAGACAAAATTTTAACCTTACCACCATTTTGCCACACACAATCTGCCCCTGCAATCTCTTCGGGCTGATAATCGCCGCCTTTTACTAATACATCTGGCTTTAATTCACAGATTAAACGCTCTGGCGTTGCTTCTACAAAGGGCAACACCCAGTCTACACAACTCAAAGCCGAAAGCAATTCCATTCTGCTGGCTAGATTAACAATCGGGCGGGTCGAGCCTTTAAGATTTTTAACCGATTCATCAGAGTTCACTGCCACGATTAAACGTTCTCCTTTGCGAGCAGCTTCATTTAAATAACGCACATGCCCACTGTGTAACAAATCAAAACAACCGTTGGTCAACACTACTTTTTCGCCTTTTTTCTGCGCTATCTGCACCAGTTCTTTTACCTCAGATTCATTCATCGACACATAACCCTGATGGCGTTGCGATTTATTAATTTGCTCTTCTAACTCAGTTCGAGTTACCGTAGAGGTTCCCAGTTTCTTAACCACAATACTAGCAGCTTCATTAGCCAATTGCACCACATCAAGCAAAGACATACCGCTGGCAAAAGCGGTTGCCAAAGTAGCCATTACCGTATCCCCCGCTCCCGTTACATCAAAAACCTCTTGCGCCTTTGAGCTTAGTAAATAAGGTGACTGTTGCTGCTCAACTAAAACCATTCCTTGTTCACCTCGTGTCACTAATAATGCTGACAATTCTAGCTCTGCAATTAAGTTTTGAGATTTTTCAACCAAAATAGCAGTGTCTTCACACTCTCCAACAATCAATTCAAATTCAACCTCATTCGGCTTAACTAAAGTCGCCCCTTGATAACGAGAAAAATCGTCACCTTTTGGATCAATCAACACAGCAACATCATGTTTTTTTTGCTGCCAAAATCATCCTCTCAATAAATTACAAAGAGCCTTTAGCATAGTCTGAAATTACCAGAGCATCATAGCCTTTAACCTGTTCTTTAAACTTCTTTGCCAATAGCAGGGCATCTTCTTGAGGAACAGGGTTTTCAAAATCCATTCTAATCAACTGCTGATGATGACTTAAAACCCGTAATTTACAAATCGTCCCTGCCGCAGAATATACCCACTGGGATGTTATGCCAGCATTTTTTAAAACCTGAGTTAGTTGCTGTCCAAAACCATCCTCTCCAATCACTCCCAATAAATCCACCTTTGCACCTAGCGCAGCAGCATTAAGAGCAACATTAGCCGCTCCACCCGCCCTTACATCTTCACCTGATATTTTAACCACAGGAACAGGTGCTTCGGGAGAAATTCGATTGGCTTTGCCTGACCAGTATTGATCCAACATCACATCACCAACCACTAATAATCTTGTTTGCGAAAAATCGTATTGTTTTAGGTTCATTGTTATCTTAAAAATTGATTAAAATAGTGTAACTTTACATTTAGAGATCTTTGCATAAATGGGGTGCGACTAAGAATGATATATATTTTACTAGGTTTTGCTTAAAAAATTGTGAAATGTCGTGCATCCATTTATGCAAAGCTCTCCCTTAGTTCTATCATGATAGGACAACATGACCTTATGGCTTTACCCAAATTTCTACCCAAATCCAAAAATAAAAACACGCACAGGCTTTCATTATGAATACAATTGATATCGCAAAACGAGTTTTTCGAATTGAGTCTGAAGCCATTCAAAACCTTTCTCAACAACTAGATGATAATTTCTCTAACAGTGTTGCAGCCATTTTAAATACTCAAGGCAGATTGGTTATTTGTGGCATGGGAAAATCTGGACTTATTGGCAAAAAAATCATGGCAACCCTTGCTAGTACTGGCACACCTTGTTTTTTTATGCACCCAGGCGAAGCTTTTCATGGCGATTTAGGAATGGTTTCCCCAAATGATATTTTTCTGGCATTATCTAATTCTGGCGAAACCGAAGAGGTTATTAAGATACTGCCTTTTTTGAAAGACAATGGCAATATAATTATTTCCATGACGGGTCGCCCCAGTTCAACACTAGCAAGTAACTCACACTTTCACTTAAACATTAGTGTCCCACAAGAAGCTTGCCCGCACCAGCTCGCCCCCACCTCATCTACTACCGCGACTTTAGTGATGGGGGATGCCTTAGCGGTTGCTTTAATGGAGCGACGTAATTTCAAACCTCATGACTTTGCCCGTTTTCACCCAGGAGGTAGTTTAGGGCGTAAATTACTAACCCGAGTTAAGGATGAAATGCGTTGCGAAAAACTGCCTTTTATTACCGCTAATGATTCCATGATAACCGTCATTCATGCCATTACTGACGGTCGCTTAGGGTTATGTATTGTTGATGAAGGAAAAGGTATTATTACCGATGGAGATTTAAGACGACACATGGAACAAGATGCTGTCGCTCTTATGCAAAAAACTGCCCAAGAAATTATGAATATTAATCCAAAAACTATCAACGCTACAGCAATGCTTTCAGAAGCCGAAGACTATATGCATACTAATAAAATAACTTCACTATTAGTAGAAGAAAATCAACAGATTGTTGGTGTTATACAAATTTATGATTTGAATAAATAGCGAAGAAGCATCTAAACATGAACCTAACCACCTACCGATTACTTATTTCTTTATTATCGCCACTTATCGTTTACTCTGGCTGGCGACGTTGTAAAAAACATACTGACCTAGACACTCCAATTAAACATTGTTTTTTATCTAGATTTGGACGCAATCCTACCATTTTTAAAACCAAGGGAATCTGGCTTCATGCAGTTTCAGTTGGAGAAACCCGCTCTATTTTTCCTCTACTCAAACAACTCCAGCAAGACTACCCCCAAATGCCTCTTACCCTAACCAGTAGCTCTACTCAAGGAGCAATTCAGGCATTAAAATTTTCACCAGTTGCTACTCAACACCAAATGATTCCTTATGATTTTTCGGAGTCGGTAAAACGTTTTTTAGACCAAATTCAACCAAAACTAGTAGTAATGGTTGAAACTGAAATTTGGCCTAATCTTTATCAAGCTTGCTATGATCGTAACATTCCTATTATTCTAATTAATGCCCGCTTAAAGGAAAAATCCTTCCAATCCTATCAAAAATGGGGAGGCAAATTAGTCAAAAATGCACTGCAACAAACTCATTTTATTGCCAGTCAATTTGCCATTGATAACGCAAGATTACTACGATTAGGGGCCAATAAAAATACTACCAAAACACTAGGCAACTTAAAATTTGACATTGAAATCTTACCAAACCTAGTAAAAAACTCGCAAAATTGGCGAAAAAATCATAGTTTAAACAAACACTTTATTTGGGTTGCCGCCAGCACACATGAGCATGAAGAAACTTTAATCCTGCAAGCCCATCAAAACCTCCTTAAAGTACAACCTAATTCTCTACTTATTTTAGTTCCTCGTCATGCCAGACGCTTTGCGGAAGTTGCTAGTCTTTGCAACAACACTCCACTCAAAACCCAAATTTTAAGTCAAAATGAAACCGTAACCTCCAATACACAAGTCTATTTAGCCGACAGTGTAGGAGAGCTTATGCATTGGTTTAGCGTGGCAGATGTGGCTTTTATCGGCGGATCTCTAGTGCCATTTGGTGGCCATAATATTTTAGAACCAGCCGCACTATCCAAACCAGTGCTATCAGGAAGATATCATCAAAACTTACAAGCCATGTATGACCCTTTTATTGCAGATCAAGCAATTAGCATTGTCGATAATTCAGAGGAGTTAACCCAACAACTTACAGAGTTATCTCTTGACCCAGAAAAACAAAAACTAGCTGGCAAAGCGGCTTTTAAATGCTTTAGTAAACAGACGGGTGCGTTAAAAAAACTAATGCAAGAAATTCATCAAATCATTCCTCTTACAGGGTAACGCCTCAATAGCTCAGAGCAATTATACAGCATGTTTCGGCATTCACACCCATGCTCTACCCTATACCTAATACTTAGTGGGCACCAAGCCAGACCTTGCTTTTTACTGTAATCCTCCCTAAAATAATTATTACAACTTTTCTTGCGGCAAGGTGAAGTGGTAGTCTTGCCATTTTGTAACCATTTCTTGAAAACTTACGGGTTTATCAAATAAAAATCCTTGTCCATAATCACAGTTATATTTTTTAATAAGGCTATGTTGATCTTGCGTTTCAATGCCTTCTGCAACCACTTTTAATTTTAAAGCA
Organism: uncultured Piscirickettsiaceae bacterium; assembly: GCA_964601165.1. Lineage (GTDB taxonomy): Bacteria > Pseudomonadota > Gammaproteobacteria > Thiomicrospirales > Thiomicrospiraceae > Thiosulfativibrio. The sequence goes on from CAZRMK010000020.1 coordinate 18,149, forward strand.
TGTGCCATTGCAATAGAGGCATAAACAATATCTGAATCAGGTGAATTAACCTCCATTGCATTTATAAAACTACGATCTATTTTTAAGGTATTAAACGAATAATTTCGTAGATAATTTAATGAAGAATAGCCTGTACCAAAATCATCTATGGCGAGACTAACGCCTAATGTAGAAATCTCTAATAGCTTATCTTTAATATCCAAATGATTATTTAACAAGACCCCTTTAGTTATTTCCAATTCTAAATTACAGGGAGAAATTTTATATTTATCTAAGGCATCAACAATCATTTGTATTAGGTTCTTGTCACGAAACTGTTTAGGAGATAGGTTTACTGCAATTTGAAAATTTTTACCAAATTTCGCGTGCCACTTTTGAGTTATTGATAGAGACTCATGCAAAACAAAATTACCTATTTTAATAATTATGTCAGATTTTTCGGCTATTGGGATGAATTCAACTGGTGAAATATGTCCTAAAGAAGGGTTGTACCAACGGATTAAAGCCTCTGCCCCAACAATATTACCCGTGGCTAAATTTATTTTTGGTTGATAAACAACTGAAAATTCGCCTTTATCCAAAGCTCCATGCAGTTGCTTATCTATTTCAAGCCAACGAGCTTTATTTTTATTTAGCTTTTCGGTAAAAAATGCATAGGTATTGCTCCCTAACTCTTTTGCATGATACATAGCCATATCTGCATGGCGTAACAATTCAGAGGCATCTTTTGAATCATCAGGAAATAAAGAAATTCCTATGCTTGTGGTAACAATCACTTCATGACCTCTAACCGTAAAGGGCTTGTTAAATTGTTGAATAATTTTTTCAACCATAAAGAGAATATCAGAAATGTCATTAATTTCATCAATCAATATTAAAAACTCATCTCCTCCTAAACGCCCAATTGTATCTTCTGCTCTAACCGTTTCTTTTAGTCTAAATGCCGTTTCAATTAATATTTCATCGCCAGCTTCATGACCTAGCGTATCATTTACTTTCTTAAAACCATCTAAATCAAGAAAAAGTAGTGCTGATCTAGTGTTATTACGAATGGTTTTATGTAACAAATCGTCTAAAGTATTTAAAATTAAAAAACGATTTGCTAAGTTTGTTAAATTATCAAAATTAGCTTGCTGATAGATAGTTTCTTCAGCTTGTTTTTGTTTAGTAATATCCTCTATGGTTCCAATATAAGACAATATTTTATTATTTTTGTCTCGTTCTGCTTTTACTTTACAATGTACCCATTTAAAATTATTGTTTGGTAAAGAGTGGCGATAAGATAAATCAAAATCTCTTTTTTCTTTTACTGAATTACGCCATTCATCAGACACTTTTTGTATATCAGCTGGATAGATATGGTTTTTATCACTTTCTTTTAAATCAAGACCAACTGTATGGGTAATGTGTTGATAGGCATCATTGGTAAAAATATAATTACCTTTCGTATCTGTTTGAAATATACCAATAGGTGTTGCTTGAGCAATTTTTGTAAATCTATCTTGACTCACTATTAATTTATCTTCTGCCTGTTTCCGTTTTTTAAGTAATCTTAATATTAAAAAACTCAATACAGAAAACAGCACCCAAATAAACATTAATCTCCAAACATTAATGGGAGATCCATCTTTTTTAGCTGAAAAATATAAGTTATATTTTTGGTCATACGCCGTGATTGTATTTACAAGACCATTTTTTTCAAAGCTATCTTCATAGTTGCCTAGATGTGCTGTGAAACTAAATGTTGGCCCTGATGATAAAGCCATTAATTTATTAACATTTAATTTAATGGCGACTAAACGCTCAGAAGTATTTGCTTTAAATAGCCAAATACGGGGTTCTTCTGAGGTTGGGTTGTGAACTAATGAAGCTAGAATATTGCCCGTCTTAATCACTTTTTTAATTAGGCTAGAAAAAACTGGGTCAGAATAGATATCTAATCCTAGTAATTTAGTATTAATAGGGGTTTCAGGCTGAACCATTTTTATTAAAAAAGCAGGTTTATTTTCATTGTTAGTTTGCTCTATTTCAATAAAAGTTTCGATGAAAGGAAAATGTTTTAATATATGTTCAAAAAAAACAATTTCTTTATAGGGTTTGGTGGAGTCAAGCACGCTTTCAAACGAGATTAAAATAGTTTCTAAGCTAGCTAGTTCTTTTGAAACCATACCGCTAATATGCTCAACACTACTCTCGTGATATTTGTTAGCTATCTTATAATCTAACAAAATCGACAGCGGTATCGTTAACATCGCAATAATAATACTGTAAAGAACAATAGAATATTTTTTGAAAAGTAGTTGCATAATTTAATCTTATTATTTCATATCCTATTTTTAACAGATATGCAGAGAATATAACAGCAATTACTGATCTTTTTTTTAAAAACACTATAGCTATCTTACCTCACTACTGTCCGATTAAGAAACCAACCAAAGTAATAAGAGCCTGAATCCATAGGTCATAGCGCAAAATAGCAGTTTAATAGACAGCATTTTACAAACCAAGGATTCAAGCATGAAGCATCGTAACACCATTTTTAACCAACTTCTAACTTTTCTACCCCGTAACCAATTCCAAAAGATAGTTAATAAGCACAAAGGTGATTATCGCAGTCGTAAATTAAGCACTTGGAATCAACTAATCATTATGTTGTTTTCTCAAATATCAAAACGACAATCTCTTCGAGATTTAACTGATAGTTTTAATAGTTTATCAGGGCAACATTATCACTTAGGAGTTAAGGAAGTTTACCGCTCCTCCTTATCTGATGCCAACAAAAAACGCCCTGTTAAAATCTTTCAAGAAACCTTCTTTTTATTGCTTGAAAAAGTTCAATACCAACTACCTAACAAAGACGTTTCTCAAATGGTTAGATTAATAGATTCGACCACTATTGATTTAAATCTAAATCAGTTTAAATGGGCTGGTTTTAGAAAAACTAAAGCGGGTATTAAACTACACACGGTTTATGACCCTAACGCCCATATTCCTGTTTATTTTGCGATGACTGAAGCTAAAACTAATGACATAAAAGGGCTTAATAACTTACCAATGGAGTTCAGGGGTAACCTATGTAGTAGACCGTGCCTACAACGATTACAGTTGGTATTATCAATTAACTAATATAGGCTCTAAATTTGTTGGCAGAATGAAAAGTAACACTCGTTATGAAACGATAAAAAGCTTATCTATTCCTAAAAACTCTGTAAATATTCTAGCAGATGAAATTATTCAATTAAGCTCCAAAAAAGCCAAAATAGATTGTCCAACCAATCTACGCAGAATAGTTTTTAAACGGGAAACTGATGGCAAAACACTGGTTTTTATTACCAATGATTTAGATAGAACTGCTGAAGAAATTGCCGAACTATATAAGCAACGCTGGCAGATAGAATTGTTTTTTAAATGGATAAAACAAAACCTTAAAATTAAAACTTTTTTAGGGCAAAGTGAGAATGCAGTTTTAATTCAAGTTCTTGTTGCTATGATTGCATATCTTTTGTTAAAGCTTACGCAATTGCATACTAAAACCAAGTATTCATTGCAGCAAATAGCATGGTTATTTAGGGTAAATATTAGTCAACGAATATCGATGATGAAATTGCTCTTTCCTGATAAAAACAGCAATAAAACAGATGGTAATATGCCGATTATTCATGGAATTCAAAATTGCTTATTTTAAATCGGACAGTAGTGGGGTAATAATATATTTGGTGGCAGTGTTGCTACCAGTATCAAAAAAGACGTCCTAGGACGTCTTTTTTGACTTAATTCCTTTAACCTAAAGGGATTACTGCATTAACAATCAGTTTTTATCTTGATCTACGATTTTATTGGCCGCAATCCAAGGCATCATTTTACGGAGCTTTCTACCTGTTACTTCTATACCGTGTTCAGCATTATTACGACGTGCAGCTGTCATAGAAGGGTAGCCCGCTTGACCTTCAAGAATAAACTTTTTAGCATATTCACCAGATTGAATATCTGCTAAAGCATTACGCATAGCTTGCTTAGATTCTTCGTTAATAACCTTAGGCCCAGTAACATATTCACCATATTCTGCATTGTTTGAAATTGAATAGTTCATATCAGCTATTCCTCCTTCAAACATTAAGTCAACAATCAACTTCAGCTCATGTAAACATTCAAAATAAGCCATTTCTGGTTCATAACCAGCATCAACTAAAACTTCAAAACCTGCTTTAACTAGCTCTACTGCTCCACCACAAAGCACTGCTTGCTCACCAAATAAATCGGTTTCACACTCGTCACGGAAAGTGGTTTCAATAATACCAGTACGCCCACCTCCAACTCCAGAAGCATAAGATTTTGCAATGTCCTTAGCATTTCCAGAAGAATCTTGCTGAATCGCAATAAGGTCAGGAACTCCACCTCCACGAACAAATTCAGAACGCACCGTGTGCCCTGGAGCTTTAGGGGCAATCATAATTACATCTAAATCTTTGCGAGGAACTACTTGGTTATAAATAATAGCAAAACCGTGAGCAAAAGCTAAAACTGCACCCTGCTTAATATTAGGCTCAATTTCTTCTTTATAAAGAACCGATTGAAATTCGTCAGGGGTTAAAATCATAACTACATCTGCTCCTGCTACAGCCGTTGCAACATCAGCAGTTTTAAGACCATAAGCTTTTGCTTTAGCAATTGAGGAAGACCCTGCTCGTAAACCAACAGTAACATCTACCCCTGAATCGTTAAGGTTAGCCGCATGAGCATGCCCTTGCGAACCAAAACCAATAATAGCTACTTTTTTACCTTGAATAATAGATAGATCACAGTCTTTATCGTAATAAACTTTCATGCTTTTTCCTTTAATTAAAATAGCGTGCTAAAGCACACTTTAAATTTACAATTCATACTCAAAATAAACATTTATAAATGTAAAGATTTCTCGCCACGCATTAACCCAACTGCACCCGAACGAACGGTTTCTATAATAGAACCCGGTTCGATTGCTCGAATAAAGGCATCTAATTTCTGAGTTTCACCCACCATTTGAATAGTATATACTGTGGTATTCACATCTACAATTGAGCCTCTAAAAATATCTGTTAAACGTTTAAGCTCTTCACGCATTTCGCCTGTCGCAATTACTTTAATCAGCATTAACTCTCGTTCAATATGAGAACCTCCAGAAAGGTCAACAACCTTAACAACGTCAATTAAACGGTTAAGATGCTTAACAATCTGCTCAATATCATGCTCGGTTCCACTGGTTACCAGAGTCAGGCGTGAAAGTGTTTTATCTTCAGTTGGGGCAACAGTTAAAGTGTGAATATTATAACCACGTGCCGAGAATAGTCCCGCAACACGAGACAAGGCTCCCGATTCATTTTCTATTAGCATTGAAATAATATGTTTCATAAATACTACTCCTATACCAAAATCATTTCATCAAGCCCAGCACCAGCTGGTATCATCGGATAAACATTTTCTTGTTGATCGGTTAAAATATCAACAAAAACTAAACGGTCTTTTAACTCTGGAGAAAACACCTCTTCTAGCTGTGATTCCAAAGTAGCAGGATCTTCAATACGAACCCCAACATGACCATAAGCTTCAGCCAGTTTAACGAAATCGGGCAGAGAATCCATATAAGACATAGAATAGCGACGCTCATAAAAGAACTCTTGCCATTGCCTAACCATTCCCAAAAACCCATTATTCAAACAGATTATTTTGATTGGCAAACCATACTGCAAACAAGTTGATAGCTCTTGAATATTCATCTGAATAGAACCTTCACCCGTTACACAAAGTACGGTTGCATCTGGAAAAGCCATTTGCACACCCATAGCGGCTGGAAAGCCAAACCCCATTGTGCCTAAACCACCTGAATTTATCCAGCGACGAGGTTCATCAAACTTATAATATTGTGCAGCAAACATTTGGTGTTGACCAACATCAGAAGTTACATAAGCATCACCTTTGGTGACTTTATGCACCATTTCCATCGCGGCTTGTGGCTTGATTTTTTTGCCTGACTTATCATACGCCAAACAATCGACTGCCCGCCATTTATCTATCTGCTCCCACCAACTTGCCAAAGCCTCTTGATCCACAGCTTTATCTGTTTTAGACAACGCATTCAACATTTCAAGCAAGACTTGGTTCGCCGGCCCTACAATGGGGATATCTACCGTAACATTTTTAGAAATAGATGCGGGATCAATATCAACATGAATAATTTTCGCTTCTGGACAGAACTTTGCTAAATTTCCCGTCACACGATCATCAAACCTTGATCCTATTGCAATAATAAGATCAGAATTATGCATTGCTAAGTTAGCCTCGTAAGTACCATGCATTCCCAACATTCCAACAAACTGCTTATCACTTTGTGGATAAGAGCCTAGTCCCATCAAAGTATTGGTAATAGGATAGCCTAGTTTTCTAACAAAATCTCTTAGGGTATAAGAGGCATTGTCTATAACTACTCCTCCTCCAGTATAGAAAATAGGTTTTTTCGCCTCAAGCATCATTTCAACAGCTTTTTTAATTTGCCCACTATGCCCTTTCGTTACCGGCACATAAGAACGTAAATCAACTTCTTGTGGATATTTATAGGTGCTTGTGGCGACTTGGATATCTTTTGGAAAGTCAATGACCACAGGGCCAGGTCGGCCAGTGGTAGCGATATAAAATGCTTTTTTGAGCGTATCAGCTAGTTCATTAACATCCTTAACCAAAAAGTTGTGTTTTACGATAGGTCTAGTAATTCCAACAGTATCAATCTCTTGAAAAGCATCTAAGCCAATCATAGAGGTAGGTACTTGTCCAGTAATTACAATCAACGGAATAGAATCCGTAAAGGCTGTCGCAATACCAGTTACAGTATTGGTAGCCCCCGGACCAGAGGTTACAAGTACCACCCCCGGTCTACCTGTAGAGCGTGCAAAGCCATCTGCCGCGTGAACCGCAGCCTGCTCATGGCGGACTAAAATATGTTTAAGCTTATCAGCGTCCGTATCAATGGCATCATAAATTGGCAAAGCTGCCCCTCCAGGATACCCCCATATATGCTCTACGCCCTCATCCTGCAAAAAATGTATAAGGATTTGGGCACCAGTTAATTTCACAACAACGGTCCTCCATAACCATCTTTTATTAGTACCTAAGTCCTGCAAGTGCTTGCACACATATCACGTAAGCTATTAATTCGTATAGCAAATTTTAATTCTTCGGGAATATCAATAAG
>CAZRMK010000021.1:0-24885 GCA_964601165.1 uncultured Piscirickettsiaceae bacterium
CAAGTGTATAGTGTGTTGACTTTTATATCTAAATCACGGGCAACCTGAGCTACAGGTTTATTTCCTTCAACAGCCATTTCTATGGCTTGATTTTTTAATTCAATTGGGTAACGCATGCTATTTTCCTTTTCAAAGTGGTGAGATTATCTCATTTCTTTGTGTCGGTTTAGTGTAGCAACTCCATTAAGAGCCTTAAATATGTTAGAAAGATTAAATCAAACCATTAAAAAGAGAACGAGAGTAGCAAAAATATTCCCAAATATTGAAAGTTGCTCTCGATTAGTGGGGGCTTTATTAGTTGAACAATCGGAGGCGTGGCTAAAGTCGAAATCTTATATTAGTCAATCTAAATAAACTATAAAAGGCGAAATAAATTAACAAATTTACAGAATAAAACTTGCTTAACCAAAAAAACAGGGATAAACTGATTAACGATGCACAAAAGTCTTGATTTAATCTAATGCTTAAGATGGTATCTATTGGCTTTTATCATAATCCGATGCATAGAAGTACGAGTATTGCACAAGCTGTTGATTAGTATAGCGAATTTTAATTGTTTGGGAATGTTAGTAATTACTCCGTTCTAATTAAAATTTCTTTACTAATCAATGCGTTAACCTATATATCCACAATCCCTTGCAGGATTTAGGTAGTAGGCTTAAAATCATTAACGGCAGATGCTTTGCCTTCAAATTCCTGTATATATTGAAATCTTGACATGAAAATAATATTTTATAATGAATTGAATCCCAATAAAATCACTAACTGCAAAAAAATATGTGGTTATTTGCAACAAAATGATTTCCATGCTGCGCAGGTGAAAAAAATAGCAGACAATTTATATCGTGCTAAGTTAGATAGAGTAAACCGTCTATTGTTTTCCATATATAAATATGAAGATGTTAAATATATTTTAATTTTAGAGCATATTAAAAATCATAACTATGACTCTTCACGGTTTTTAAAAGGCACTGCTGTTATTGATGAAGATAAAGTTATTATTACAGCAGATGCAATCACTGACATTCCGTCTTTAGTTTATTTGAATACCAAACATCCTAAGTTTAATTTATTAGATAAAATCATTTCTTTCGATGCCGAGCAACAAAGTATTTTTGATTTTAATCCTCCAATGATTATTGTTGGATCTGCAGGAAGTGGTAAAACAGCGCTTACATTGGAAAAAATGAAGCAAATGGTGGGAGATGTTTTATATACAACCCGTTCGCCTTATTTGGTGCATAACTCTCGTCAGCTTTATTATGCTCACGGCTATGAAAATGATAGCCAAAATATTACTTTTTTATCCTTTGATGATTATTTATCTTCTATTGATATTCCACAGGGTTCAGAACTTACTTTTCAAAAATTTTCTCCATGGATTAACCATCAAAAATTACCAAAGTTTCTCAAAGACCCTTATCAGCTATTTGAAGAGTTTAAAGGGGTTATCACTGGTGATATAGATGTCGCTTATATAAGCCGTGAAGATTATTTATCTCTTGGTGTTAAACGGTCTATTTTCCAAATAGATGAACGTAATCAAGTTTATGATATTTTTGAAAAATATCTTAAATTCATGCAAAAAAATAATTATTTTGATGCCAATATCCTCAGCTATCAATATTTACAACAGGTAAAACCCTGTTATGATTTTATCGTGATTGATGAAGTGCAAGATTTAACCAATATACAGCTACAAGTGTTATTAGCGTCTTTAAATGATCCAAATCAGTTTTTGCTGTGCGGAGATTCTAATCAAATTGTCCACCCTAATTTCTTTTCATGGGCGAATATAAAGTCTATGTTTTATAAGCAGTCAGGCTATCAAGAACCTGCACAACTTATTAGAATTCTTAATGATAATTATCGTAACTCTCCAGAAATAACAGAACTTGCTAATGGAGTATTAAAAATTAAAACCAACCGCTTTGGTTCGGTGGATAAAGAAAGTAATTATCTAGTTAATAGTAGTATTAAAACTACAGGGGCGGCTATTTTACTCAAAGAAACTCCTGAAATTTTGCAAGAGTTAAATCAAAAAACTAAGCACTCAATAGAGTTTGCCATTATTGTCATGCACCCTGAGCAAAAACAGCAGGCTAAAAGTTATTTTGATACCCCGCTTATTTTTTCTATTCAAGAAGCTAAGGGCCTAGAGTATAAAAATATTATTTTATATAACTTTACTTCGGCGGATGAAGAGCGTTTTAGGGAAATTACCAAAGGCGTGCAGATAACAGATATGTCAGCTCAGACCCTGCACTATGCACGGGTGAAAGATAAAACCGATAAATCTTTAGAAATTTATAAATTTCATATCAATGCCTTATATGTAGCAATGACAAGAGCCATTTGTAATATATATTTAATTGAACGCAATACAAACCAAGCAATTTTTAAACTATTAGCCTTGCAAGAATCCAATAAAGGGTTAGATTTAACAGCCTATAAATCCAATATGGAAACATGGAGAAAAGAGGCTCGTAATTTAGAGCTACAAGGAAAAACTGAACAGGCAGAGGAAATACGCTCCCGGATTTTACAAATAAAAAAAGTATCATGGGAGGTGCTTGCAGGAGATAAAGTTACCGACTTAGATAAACGTACATTTGTGGAAAATAATAAAAAAGCCAAACTATTATTGTTTGAATATGCCTTAGTTTATCAACACTACCACTATATGAATAAATTGGCTAAAATTGGCTTTAAACCTGCTTTACGTCCAGAAAATGGACTAAAATTACTCACCCAAAAATACTATACTGTTTATAACGTTAAACATACAACAGGCATTATGCGAGAAGTTGCAAAGTTTGGGGTTGATTACCGTAATATATTTAATCAAACACCACTAATGATTGCCGCTCGACTGGGTAATATTAATGCAGTAATGGAATTAACAGATGCAGGGGCGGATGTTGACTTAATAAATAATGCAGGCTTAAACGCTTTTCAAATTTGCCTAGAACAGGCATCGATAGATTCAGTCTATAGCAAGCAAAAACTATCCGCAATGTACCAAAAGTTAGAGCCAGATAATATCACCATTCAAGCCAATCATAAACTCTATCAACTTGATAATAAGTTAATGGAATTTATAATGCTCAATACCATGATTGCAATGTTTTATAGTAAACTTGGAAAAAAAAACATTGCTGACATGGCTTTTTCTAGTCAAGATTTTATTGATATATTCGAAAATTTCCCCCTGACATTATTACCAGAAAGACGCAAAAAAAGAACTTATATTTCTAGTATTTTATCTAAAAATGAAGTTAATAGTAGCAATCCTTATAACCGCAAATTATTTATACGCTTTAAACGTGGACAGTATATTTTTAATCCAAAATTAAGCCTGAGAATTGCAGGAGAATGGGAGAAGATATATGATCTTCTACAAATAGATATGATTGGCTGTAAATACGAACAGGGTTTTGATCTAGAAAGTAATGACTTATGGAATAAATATGTCGATAAACAAATAAAAGATTTTAAAGACTATATCACAACGTTAACAACATCTTGATATTTTTCACCTAAATCCTGCAAGCGCTTGTGCTTTAAAGTCACAGATTGAGGTTTTATAGTCGCTGTAATTTTTCAACAATAGAAAGGCGCTTGAGTTTACGCATAACATCAGCAAGGTGTTTTCTAGAGCGTACACGGACAACAATGTTCATTAAGCTATAGGCTTCATCTTTGTCTTCTGAGCTAACGCTGTCGATGTCGGTTTTCATTTGGGCTATTTCACCTGCAATCATAGCAAGGGCTCCACGACCATTGAGAACCTCTATTTGTAATGCAACACTAAAGGCTTCTTCAATATTATCTCCCCAATTTACATCTAGCCACTTTTCGGGGTGGTTTTTAAAGTTTCTGAGATTAGGGCATTCTTGACGGTGAATGACTAAGCCTTTTCCTGCACTGATAAAACCCAAAATGCCATCTCCAGGGATAGGGTAGCAACAACTTGCATAGCTTATTACCATGCCTTCTGTGCCTGAAATGGTCATAGATCTGCTGTCGGTTTGCTCATCTTTAAGGTTTAAACAATCATCTTGCAAATCTAGCAAAATATCATTAATTTGTTTGGATACTAAGCTGGCAAGCCTTTGTCCAAAACCTATTTCTTCAAGAAGATGGTTCCAGTTGGAAATATTAAGTTTATCGACCAATCGTGTTCTGATTTCTTCGGTAAGGTCTTGGTAAGACATTTTAAAGCTACGGAAAGCTTTTTCCAGTAGCCGTTGGCCCAACAGGGAAGCCGATTCGGATTTTTGTGCTTTTAAGAAATGTCTAATCTGCGAACGTGCTTTGGCAGTGGTCACAAAATTAAGCCAAGCAGGATTAGGTTGGGTTTCTTTGCTGCGAATAATATCAACGGTTTGACCGCTTTCTAGACGAGTACGCAAGGGAACTAATTTTTTATCGACCCGACAACCCAAGGAAGCGTGTCCAACATTGGTATGAACTGCATAGGCAAAATCTAAAGCGGTTGCTCCTTTTGGTAGGGTGATAATGTCGCCTCTAGGGCTAAAAACATAGATAACACTTGGAAATAAATCAATTTTTACATTTTCTAAAAAATCGAGAGAGTTCCCCGCACTTTGTTGGATTTCAAGCAGGTTTTGCACCCACTCTTGGGCGCGAACTTCAACCGCAGTTAGAGGTTTTTCGGTTTTATTTTCGCCTTCTTCTTGAGTATCTTCTTTATATACCCAGTGGGCAGCAATACCATGCTCTGAGACTTCATGCATTTCTTGATTACGAATTTGTACTTCAATATAAGCGCCATGCGGGCCGAATAAAACGGTATGAAGAGATTGGTATCCATTGGTTTTAGGAATGGCAATATAGTCTTTAAATCGACCTGGAAAAGGCTTGTACAAAGAGTGTACTGAACCTAGAGCGCGGTAGCACTCATCTGCTGAATTTACAATGACACGAAAGGCAAAAATATCTAAAATTTCTTTAAAACTTAGCCGCTTATACTTCATTTTTTTGTATAGGCTATAAAGGTGTTTTTCTCTGCCTAAGATATTTGCGGGAATTTTATCTTGGCTTAAGCGGTTTACAATGGCTTGGTTAATTTGCTCAATAATTTCATTACGATTGCCACGCATTTTAGTAACGGCTTTTTCTAGCACCGCCGCTCGTATTGGGTGCATGGCTTTAAACCCTAACTCTTCTAGCTCAAGCCTGAAAGCATTTATGCCCAGTCTAGCAGCAATAGGAGCATAAATATCCAGAGTTTCTCGCGCAATACGACGCTGTTTTTCTGGACGCATAACTCCAAGGGTTCGCATATTATGCAACCTGTCTGCGAGTTTAATTAGGATGACCCGAATATCTCGTGCCATAGCGAGAATCATTTTACGAAAACTTTCAGCTTGAGCTTCTTGTGGATTATCAAACTCTAGCTTGCCAAGCTTGGTAACACCATCAACAATTTCAGCAACATTTTTACCAAACTTTTCCGCAATATCTTCTTTGGTAAATGGAGTATCTTCAACCACATCATGTAAAATTGCAGCAATTAAGCTTTCATGGTCAAGTTGAATTTCGGCTAGAATTTCAGCCACAGCCACTGGGTGCCAAATATAATCGCCCCCTGCTTTTCTAGTTTGCCCTGCGTGTGCTTCATCAGCAAATTTAAAAGCCGCCTTAATCAGTTTAATATGCCTTTTTTTTAGATAAACTGAAGACTTTTTAATGAGACCATCAAGGCCAGTGGGGGTGGGCATTTTTAGATCCTAGTGAAAGAAAGGTGGAGTGTCTGGATCCGACATAACCACATCTTTATCAATAGTGTTGGCGGCTAATTCACGCAAAGCCATTACAGTAGGTTTATGGTTATCAGGTTCTAATGTAGGTTCTGCACCATATGAAATTTGGCGCGCGCGCTTAGCACTCAAAATAACCAATTCAAAACGATTTTCAACTTGACCTAAACAATCTTCGATAGTAACTCGTGCCATTTTTTGGATTCCTAGTAAAAATTAAAGCAAGCCTTATATTTTACAGGATTGTAGAGCCTACAATAAAGAATTTAACCTAAATCCTGCAAGTGATTGTGTATATATAGTGCAAGATGTTGATTTATAGAGTGATTTTAATTCGAGCGGAATACTTATTGATATTCCCGAAGAATTAAAATTCGCTATATGAATCAAGAGCTTGTGCTATATGTGTGCAAGCACTTGCAGGATTTAGGTTTAAATCATTAGTTAAAACTTTTAAGTAGTCATCAATTATTCTCGATTGAGAATGAATAACTTTAAAGGCATTTTCACCCATTTCTAAGCATTTATTTTTGTCATTAAGTAATGAAATTAAGGTAGTTTTTAAGTCTTCATAGTCGGTGCATTGTATGCAGGCTTTGTTCTCTTGCAGAAGGTCGTATTCGGCTTTAAAATTTGCGACATCTGCCCCCATTATAATGGCTTTTTTTAGTGCGGCAGGTTCTAGTGGATTATGACCGCCTTTCGGTATAAATGAACCTCCCATAATCACAATTTTAGCATGGCTAAACCATGGAATTAAAAACCCAATGCGATCATCGACAAAAATACTAAAGTCAGCCTTAACATCATCTCCTTGAGAAAATACTCCAATAGAATCGGTTAAGGTTAAGAGTCGTTCGTTAATGTTTTTGATGCGTTGCGGATGACGCGGCACGATAATAAGTTGTTCGGTTGGCTTTATCTCCAGCCAGAGTTTAGCAATTTGGTATTCTTCGTCTTGATGAGAAGAGGCTAATAAAACATAGGAGCGGTTGGTTTGTGGTTGGTGATTAGACGGGTTTTCTAATTGAGAATATTTAATATTGCCTAAAACTGTAACTTTATTACTGTCTGCACCTAATTGGATAAAATTTTTCGCATCCTGTGGCGACCTGGCTAAAATTTTGACTGGATATTGGAGGGTAGTTTGATAGGATTTTTTTAACCATAAAGGGGCGTCGAGAGTTTTTTTAGACAGTCTAGCGCTTATTATAGTTATGGGGATTTGGCTTTGATAAGTTTTTTCATAAAGATTAGGCCAAATTTCCGTTTCTACCACCCATAAAGTTTTGGGTTGAGTAGCGGTTAAAAAACGCTGGATGGAACTTGGCCAATCGAAAGGTAGATAGCAATGAGTTACTTGATCTGCAAAAAGCTGTATAACGAGGTTGGCACTAGTGGTAGTGCTGGTAGTGATAAGGATAGGTTCTGTGGGCAACAGTTTGCGAACAAGAATCTCAACAGACTTAACCTCGCCGACAGAAGCGCAATGCAACCAAATAGGGCGAGAGGATAGAACTGGATATGAAAACCCTAAACGTTGCTTTAAAAAACGTGCTTTACCTTGTTTTTTGATCGCTTCAAAGGCGATAAATAACCCAATAATAGGGCTGAGTAATCTAATTAAAATTTGATATAGAATAACAGTATTCCTGTGGGGTGTTCTGGCTATGTAGATATCTGACCTAAATCCTGCAAGTGCTTGCACGCATGCAGCGCAAGCTCTTTATTAATATAGCGAATGTTAATTCTTCTGGAATATCAATAAGTATTCCGCTCAAGTTAAAACCACTTTATAAATTAACATCTTGCACTATACATATTAAAAATTTGATGCAGAATTTAGGTATGAGTTAAAGCCTGAATGAGATTTTTATGGTTACTGGTTTGTTGTGGTGTTTTTAGCCTCCCTGCTAAGAAAATACTGTGAAGCTCTTCTAATGCAGTGTCGAAGCGGTTGTTAATTACAATGTAATCAAATTCATCATAATGAGTCATTTCATTTTTAGCGACTTGCATTCTGCTTTGAATAATTTCTTTACTATCGGTATCGCGAGAGGTTAAACGTTTTTCTAATCCAAGAAGAGATGGGGGAAGGATGAAGATACTAGTTGCATTAGAAACCAGTTGGCGTACCTGTTGAGCACCTTGCCAATCAATCTCTAAAATAACATCACTGCCGGTTGCAAGTTGAGTTTCTATTGCTGTTTTTGAAGAACCGTAAAAATTATCAAAAACTTTAGCGTGTTCTAAAAAATCGTTTTGGGTGATTTTGCGTTGAAAGGCTTCAGTCGACACAAAGTGATAGTTCACACCTTCTTCTTCACCTTCCCGAGCATTTCGAGTGGTAGTAGAAATAGCGACTTTAATATGGTCGTCTTTTTCAACAAGCTTGCTAATTAATGAGGTTTTACCTGCTCCAGAAGGTGCCGAAATAATATATAAAGAACCTTGCATAATAATCTCCTGTCTGTTTTTATTATAATTCTGTCATTTTAGCATGAGTTAGGGGTGAAATTTTTATCAGTTCCGATACAATATGCACCATGTTGAAAAAAAGTATATTTTTAATTGGCCCAATGGGGGCTGGTAAATCGACCATAGGTAGAATATTAGCAGAAAAATTAGGTTATCAATTTATGGATAGTGATCATGAAATTGAATCTAAAACTGGTGCGACGATTCCAATGATTTTCGATATTGAAGGCGAAGAAGGCTTTCGCCTGCGTGAATCTCAAGCCATAGATGAGTTAACGATGAATCAAGAAATGGTATTAGCAACTGGTGGAGGTGCGGTGCTTAACGCTGATAATCGTAAACATCTTCGATCTAGAGGCTTTGTTATTTATTTAAGGTCATCTGTTGATACCTTGGTGAAACGGACTAGAAACGATCGTAACCGTCCTTTGTTACAGACGGGCAACCCCACTGAAACTTTTAAAAAGATTTTAGATGAAAGGTCTTCCTATTATGAAGAGGTTGCAGATTTAATTGTTGAAACAGAGCAAGCTTCTGTTCATCGAGTCGTTAGGGAAATTTTAGGGCGGCTAGAAAAAGAGAAGATTATCTGAAGGAAGAACTTAACAACCGCCAATTATTTTTTCTCAGTAAAATTCTAATCGCGGTTATTAAGGTCTCTGGATTTCTGAGGAAAAAAATTGAAAATATTAGCCGTTAAGTTAAAAGACCCAGCAAACGATAGAAGCTATCCTATTTTCATTGGCGAAGGATTGTTGAATAAAGCAGAGCTTGTTAAGCCTTATGTAAAAGGAACGCAAGTCTTAATCGTATCCAATACCACGGTTGCTCCTCTTTATCTGCTACAAACTAAAGCTATGTTTGCTGGGTATGATGTTCAAGAAGTTATTTTGCCTGATGGGGAAGAGTATAAAAATTTAGAGGTATTGAGCCAGATTTTTGATGTCGCTATCAAGCATCGTTTTGATAGAAATTGCACTTTTGTTGCTTTGGGTGGCGGAGTTGTTGGTGATATGACTGGCTTTGCTGCCGCTTCTTATCAACGAGGGGTAAATTTCATTCAAATTCCAACCACTCTTTTATCACAAGTGGACTCTTCTGTTGGCGGTAAAACTGGCGTTAATCATGCTCTAGGTAAAAATATGATTGGGGCTTTTCATCAACCAGAATGTGTCGTCATAGATATTGAAACCTTAAATACCCTCGAAGAACGCCAGCTTTCATCAGGTTTGGCAGAAGTTATCAAGTATGGCTTGATTGTAGATATAGCATTTTTCGAGTGGCTGGAACAAAATTTATTAGGCTTGGTCAAAAGAGATCCAAAATTATTAATGCAAGCGATTGAACGCTCTTGTCAGTGTAAGGCCGATATTGTTGCTCAAGATGAAAAAGAGACCGGTAAGCGCGCTTTGTTAAATTTAGGTCATACTTTTGGACACGCTATTGAAGCAGGCATGGGTTATGGAAATTGGTTGCACGGTGAAGGGGTCAGTGCAGGGGCGATGCAAGCGATTTACCTATCCTCATTATTAGGCAATTTAACTCCTGTTGATGTAGAGCGGGTAAAATCCGTATTTGAGCTGGCAAATTTACCAGTATTCCCGCCTTCAATTGTAGAAATGCCGAGCCAAAAATATTTAGATTTAATGGCAGGTGATAAAAAAGTACGAGCAGGTATGATTCGTTTAGTGCTTTTAAAAGCTATTGGCGAGGCTTATGTAACAGGGGATTATCCCGTAGATTTATTGCAACAAACTTTAAAAGATTGGCGTAAAATTTAATGATAATTGAATCTTTAAGAACACAGTTTAAGGCAAAATCCGTTAGCTTTAGTCAGCAAGATAATTTAGTAATAATTGCAGTTAATAATCGTTTTGCTGATGCCACAATAACTACTCATGGGGCTTGTGTCTTGAGCTTTATTCCCAAATGGCAAAAAGATATTTTGTGGGTAAGTCCTGCTACATCCTATGATGGAAAAAGCCCTGTTCGTGGAGGAATTCCCATTTGCTGGCCTTGGTTTGGCAAGCATCCGCTAGATTCTGCTTTACCTGCTCACGGTTTTGTTAGAAATAGGGTTTGGGTATTGGATCAAGTTTTAGAGCTTGATTCAGGAGAAACTGAATTAGTTTTTAATTTAGATTCGACAGATGAAACTTTAGCTATGTGGCCATATCAATTTCATCTACAGCTTAAAGTTAATGTGGGTCGTGAATTGGTGGTTTCATTAACAACTGTTAATCTTAATCATAGTCCTGTAGAAATTACCGAAGCATTTCATAGTTATTTTAAGGTGGCAGATGCTCGCGATTTATTGATTGGTGGGCTAGAAAATACTCTTCATCTAGATAAGCTAACGGACGTTGAGGATGAGCAACAAGCAGAGTCTATAATTTTAAATCCACCAATGGATTCGGTATATTTAAATCATATTGCTGATGTAAAGATAAAAGATGAAGGTAATCAAAGAACGCTTGTAGTTAAAAAAACTCAGGCTAAAAGTTGTGTTATTTGGAATCCTGGAGTTGAAATAGTAAAAGGCTTTGAAGATATTCCTAATAATAGTTGGCCAAAATTTGTATGTGTTGAAGCGGGTAATGTTTTAGACAATCGCGTCACCATCGCCAGTGGTGAAAAGCATATTATGACGATGGTGTTGTCGAGTGAAACTAGAGCCTAAATCTTGCAAGTGCTCGCACGCATATAGCACAGGCTATTGATTTTATTTAGGTCATATTTGGAATGAAATGAGCCTTAAGTGTTTTTAATGCCTGTTGCTCTACTTGACGAATTCGCTCCATTGATACACCATATTTTTTAGATAAGGCTTTTAAACCCACCTTATCATCTGTTAGCCAACGTAATTGAATAATATCTCGACTTCTCTCATCTAGCTCATTTAAAGCTTTTTGCATTAAACGTTTTTCATAATCCATTTGACTGCTTTGAACTAAAGCTGTTTCAGGGTCTGGCTCTTGGCTGATTAGCACAGGATAGCTGTACTTTCCTTCTTCACTATCTTCATCTGAGATGTCAACTGGCATATCTTTACCATATAAACGCATCTCCATCTCAAGAACGTCCTTTTTAGTGACACCAAGATCATCAGCTACACGTTGAGCATCCTTATCACCAAACCACTCTAATTTCTTTTTACTACTGCGTAATTTAAAGAATAGCTTGCGCTGTGCTTTAGTTGTTGCGGTTTTTACAATACGCCAGTTTTTAATCACATATTCGTTAATTTCAGCACGAACCCAGTGTACGGCAAAAGTCATCAAGCGAACATTCTCTTCTGGATTAAAACGTTTAACCGCTTTCATTAAACCAATATTACCTTCCTGAATAAGATCGGCGAGAGGTAGTCCATAGCCCTTGTAGCTACGTGCAATGGGAACAACATAACGCAAAGAAGCTAAAATGAGTTGGCGTGCTGCTTCTAAATCTTCTTGATAATAAAGTCTTTCAGCAACTTCTCGTTCTTCTTTAGCACTTAGTTTGTTAAGTGTTTGAATAGTATGCAAATAAGTTTCTAAATTTTGCCCTGGCGTTAAATTATTAATAACGGGAATAAGCTGATTTTCCATCATAAACGCTCCTGTATATGAACTTACATAATTGATTATAGCACCTAATTTAAGTATTTTGATAATTTTACTAGATGATTAAGAGTTTCTTAAAAGTATACTTATGCAAGTGATTTCTTGAAATTTTGTGAGGGTGTTTTGTGAAGTTTTTAGCAGTATTTAGGTAATAGAAAAAGGCAAGTATTGAATATACTTGCTTATAAAGAAGGTGAAGTCTAGCGGAATTTAATCATCTTTTAATGCAAAGATGCACTTTCTAAGCATCAGTATTAATCTGACCAGTTTTTTCCATCATTTCTAACCAAGAATCACGTAGTTCAGTTAAGATTTCTATGGCATTGTCGAGGTAGAAAGAGTCTTTTTCAAAAACAGCCTCTTGAATAGCTTTATCTGCATAGCGATAAAGTTCTTCTAGGTCATGAGCCAAAGGGGTTTCTTTGGTAAATAAGAGACGGTCTCTTAGGGCGTCAAGAATGGTTGTCATGCGTCCTAAATGAAAACCTTTTTCGACCAAGGCTTGGCTTTGATGGCAAACTTTAGCTAAATTACCTTTATCTACCACGCCTTGCAGTAAAAGCATGATGGTTTTTGGGCTGTCGGCTAATTGTTTTTCAAATTCTGGATTACTGTGGTAGTCTTGAAGGAGAGGTGCTTTAACTTCTGTTATTTCTGGTTGATTTGTTGGCATGATAAACATCCTTTTAAAAATTTAATTAAAATTCTTTACTTATTAGAATGTATAGCAGTAGGCATGCCAGTTTTGAAGTTGTTTTTTTGACTATAAAGATGAGGTCTTTGAATGGGGTTTGAAGTGTAGGAAAACAGGAGTAAGCACGGCTTAAAAGTAATTTTAAAATTTAAGCCGTGTATTCGTTTAGAAAGAAATAGCCACTTTTTTGACAACACGGTTGGCTTTTTCGATGGCTTTTTCGATAGTTTCATCTCTAGCTAATGCTACGCCCATTCTTCTTTGACCAGCAATTTCAGGTTTACCAAATAAACGAATTTGGGTGTCTGCTTCGCTGAGAGCAGCACTTAAATTAGTGAATTTAACTTGTTTTGATTGACCCGTTGGTAAAATAACGCTTGAAGCACAATAACCATGCTGAACAATATTTGGAATGGGTAGGCCAATAATCGCTCTTAGGTGCAGTGCAAATTCTGATAAATCTTGGGAGATAAGGGTAACCATTCCCGTATCATGTGGGCGAGGAGAAACTTCACTGAAGATAACTTCATCATTTTTTATAAACAATTCAACCCCAAACAGTCCTCTGCCAGTATCACCACATAAAGCATCAACAATTTTAGTTGCCATTTCTTGTGCCGCTTTAAGAGCGGCATGGCTCATTGGGTGTGGTTGCCAAGACTGGCGGTAGTCGCCATCTGCTTGGTGGTGTCCAATGGGGGCACAAAAACTGGTGCCATTAATATGGCGAATGGTCAGCAGAGTTATTTCATAATCAAATTCAATGAAACCCTCAATAATTACTTTTCCCTTGCCTGCACGTCCGCCTTCTTGTGCATAATCCCACGCAGTTTGAATATCTTTAGTCGATTTAATGACACTTTGCCCTTTGCCTGATGAGCTCATAATCGGCTTAATTACACAGGGCATGCCTATGCGATGTACGCTAGCTTCAAACTCCAAAAAAGTGTCTGCAAATTCGTAAGAGGAAGTTTTGCAATTGAGCTCTTCGGCGGCTAAACGTCGAATGCCTTCACGGTTCATGGTTAGCTGTGTTGCTTTTGCCGTGGGTACAATATTAAAGCCTTCGGTTTCGAGTTCAGATAGAGTTTCGGTTGCAATGGCTTCAATTTCAGGCACGATAAAGTCAGGGTTTTCTTTTTTAATAACGGCTCGTAAGGCATCACCATCAAGCATGTTTAACGTATAGCTTCTGTCGGCAACTTGCATGGCAGGAGCATTATCATAGCGGTCGCAAGCAATGACTTCTAATCCTAATCTTTGTGCCTCAATGGCAACTTCTTTGCCTAGTTCTCCTGCACCACATAATAGAATTTTGGTAGCAGTTGTTGAAAATGGTGTGCCTATATTTGTCATAGTTTGCTCTCAAAGTGAGTTTATAGGGGGCTTAAAGCTTTCGTTACAATATTTTTAGCTTCTTTTATAATGAGATTAAGGTGTTCTTCATTTTTAAAGCTTTCAGCGTATATTTTATAAATATTTTCCGTGCCTGATGGGCGGGCGGCGAACCAGCCGTTTTCGGTGGTAATTTTTAGCCCGCCTATAGCAGCGCCATTGCTAGGAGCGTGAGTTAGTTTAGCAGTAATTTTTTCGCCAGCTAAAGAATCCGTGGTTATCATATCTACTGATAGGTTGCTTAAAATAGCTTTTTCTTCTCGGTTAGCAGGGGCATCAATTCGGCGATAGACTGGGTTGCCAAATTTTTGGGTGAGAGCTTGATAAATCTCACCAGGATCTTTTCCTGTTACAGCAGTGATTTCAGCCGCTAATAGGTTCATGATAATCCCGTCTTTATCAGTGCTCCACGTGGAACCATCTAGGCGTAAGAAAGACGCTCCAGCGGACTCTTCCCCACCAAAAGCCAGTTCGCCAGAGACAAGACCGTCAACAAACCACTTAAAGCCAACGGGGACTTCAGATAAGTTTTTATCTAACGATTCAACCACCCGATCTATCATGGAGCTAGAAACAAGGGTTTTACCAATTTTAACCTCATTAGACCACTGTGGACGATGGGTGAGCAAATATTGAATCGCTACAGCAAGATAGTGGTTTGGGTTGAGAAGCCCTGATGACTTAGTGACAATGCCGTGACGATCTGCATCTGGGTCATTGCCAAAAGCAAGGTCATAATGGTCTTTTAAGTTAATTAAATTCGCCATGGCGAAAGGTGAGGAACAGTCCATGCGAATTTTGCCATCTTTATCAACCGGCATAAAAGAGAAGGTTGGGTCAACAGCAGTATTTACTATGTCTAAATCTAGTTGGTAATAATCGGCAATGGGTTGCCAAAAATCAATCGCTGCTCCGCCTAAAGGATCAATGGCTAGCTTTAATCCTGCTTCTTTAATAGCCTGCATGTTAATCACATTTTCTAGGTCTTTTACATAGGGCATAATGAGGTCTTGTGTGGTGATATAACCCGAAACCATCGCTTCTGCCAGAGGTAAAATATCGACACTTTCCATGCCGTCTAGAATCATTTCATTAGCACGATTTTGAATAATAGTAGTGGCATCTGAATCGGCAGGACCTCCATTTGGAGGATTATATTTGAAACCACCATCTTGAGGTGGATTATGGGAGGGTGTGATTATGATACCATCGGCGAGATCTTGAGTACGACCTTGGTTGTATGTCAAAATAGCGTGAGAAATAACCGGAGTGGGAGTGTAACGACCATTTCCTTGAATAATGACATTGATATTATTGCCAGCAAAGACTTCAATGGTGGTTGCATGAGCCGCTTCTGACAATGCATGAGTATCCATACCGATAAAGACTGGCCCGGTAATGTTTTGACTGTGACGATATTCTATAATGGCTTGCACGATGGAAGCAATATGATTTTCGTTAAAAGCAGTATTGCTAGAGCATCCCCTATGCCCAGATGTACCAAAAGAGACCGCTTGTTCTGGATTGGTTGGATCTGGCATTAAGCAATAATAGTCGGTCATGAGCTTAGGAATGTTTTCTAGTAGTTCTTGTGGGGCAGGTTTACCTGCATAAGGAGAGATTGACATGATTAAAAGTCCTTTTGGTTTGGGTGACAAATAGATTGCAAAACTTTAATCAGTTGCTGCATGTCTGCTTCTGTTCCGATGGTGATACGGAGATATTGATTAATGCGAGGCTTGTTAAAGTAGCGCACGATGATAGATTGTTCTCGTAGTTGTGCTGCAATATCTTCGGCTTGTAGGCGATTATGTTTAGTGAAAATAAAATTAGCCATTGAGGGTAAACTTTCAAAGCCAAGTTTATTCAAAGCTTTTAGAGTTTTTTCTCTGGTATTAATGATAGTTTGACAGGTTTTTTTAAAGTAGGTTTCATCTTGTAAAGAAGCAGTCCCCGCTTTAATGGCAAGTAAGTCCAGAGAGTAAGAATTAAAGCTGTTTTTAACTTTTTCAAGAGCCTCAATTAAATGTGTTTGACCTATTGCAAACCCAATTCTTAGTCCTGCTAAAGAACGTGATTTTGAAAAGGTTTGCACTACGAGTAAATTATCGTAGTCTTTAATGAAAGGAATGGCAGTTTCTCCTCCAAAATCAATGTAAGCTTCATCAACTACTACTACCGAATCAGGGTTGAGATTTAATAATTTTTCTATTGCATTTAAGTTTAGTAGTTTGCCTGTTGGGGCATTAGGATTGGGAAAAATTATTCCGCCATTTGGTTGCAAATAATCTTCAATTTGAATCTCAAATGAAGTTGTCAGAGGAACTAGCTTGGATTTAATGTCATAAAGTTTGCAGTAGGTTGGGTAAAAGCTGTAAGAGATGTCAGGAAACAGTAAGGGCTTAGAATGTTTTAATAAAGCTTGAAAAACATGGGCTAACACTTCATCAGAACCATTGCCAACAAAAACTTGCGACTCACTTACTGAACAGTATTGAGCAATCGCTTGCTTGAGCTCAGCTGAATTTGGATCAGGATAGTATTTTAAAGCTTTACCTGTAGATTTTGTAACTTCTTGAATGGCATGAATGGCTTGCGGTGAAGGAGCAAAGGGGTTTTCATTGGTATTGAGTTTGATTAGATTTTGAGCATTAGGCTGTTCTCCTGGAATATAAGGGATAAGGCGGTTGACTAAATTACTCCAAAAGCGGCTCATATAAAGTTCTCTTAAATATTTTGAGACCTATTCTACCTTGTGACACCCTTCATGAAAACAAAAAATGGCTTGAAATTTTGTTTTTTGTCACTATTGAAAATATCAAATATATATTCTATAACCTAAAGAGTGTTCAATGCAATATCAAGATTACTATCAAACCCTTGGGGTTAGCCGTCAAGCTGATGAGGCAGAAATTAAAAAGGCTTATCGTAAATTGGCAGGTAAGTATCATCCTGATAAACCAACGGGTGATGAAGCTAAGTTTAAAGATATTAATGAAGCCTATGAAGTGCTAAGTGATTCTGAAAAACGTCGCATGTTTGATCAGCTCGGGGCAAATTATCAGAATGGTCAAAATGTTCAACCGCCACCGGGTTCTGGTGGAGGGTTTTCTAATGGTGGTGGAGATTTTAGCGACTTTTTTGAGCAAATGTTTGCTGGAGGAATGGGGCAGCAACAGGGTGGCTTTGGAGGGAGATCGGCGGGCTTTCAACGAGCGGGTGAAGATTTGAATGTCAAAGTTTTAGTGTCGCTTGAGGATGCCATTAATGGTGCAGAAAAAACCTTGAATCTTTCTATTCCTAAAGCAGGGCTTCATGGCCAGGTTCGTCATGAATCTAAGCAACTCAAAGTAAAAATTCCGGTGGGTGTTAAGCAAGGTTCTCGTATTCGCCTGTCGGGACAGGGGGCGGAAGGTTCAGGAGGTGGTGCTAAAGGGAATTTAATCATCGAAATAGACTTGCAGTCACATCCCCTCTATAAGGTAGAGGAGGAAGACGTTTTATTGAACCTGCCTCTTACGCCTTGGGAAGCCGCGCTAGGCACTAAGGTCGAAGTTCCTACTTTAAAGGGTAAGGTTAATATGAATATTTCTCCAGGGACGCAATCAGGTGCTAAGTTAAGAATTAAGGGTAGGGGTTTGGGAAAAGGCTCTGCTGTTGGTGACCAATATATTGTAGTACAAATTCATACTCCGCCAGTCATATCGGATGAAATAAAGATATTTTATGAAAAAATGGCAGAAGTATTACCGTTTAATCCTAGAGAGCACTTTTAGGATCATTTTTTAGATAAAGGCATTTTTGAAAATTCAATACCATCCCATCCCGTCTTGATAAAATTACGAATATTGGCATGATCAGTTCCATTAGGATGTTGTAGAATATCTTCGTTGTAAAATTTACCAAAGGCATTTAAGGTTACTTGCTGGTTTAAATTATGAATTTGAGCAAAAGCAAAAATTTTGCACGAACCATTATTGCTGTTTAGAAGGTTAGTTTGGCTGCCATTGGTAAATTGAGTTGGGGTAAAGTCATATGCTGCATCAATAGTTGCAATAACTGTGTTGAAGTCGCCTTCACCTTGGTTTAATTGTTCTATAAGGGTTGAAATGTTCACTGTTTAATCACCGGCTTTTCTATCATGACTTGGTTGCGACCATTTGCTTTAGCGCAATAGAGAGCGTCATCAGCGCACTTAATAAAGTCGTCGATACTTTCAGTTTCTCCCCTATAAACAGAAATTCCAAAAGAAGAAGTGATCGTGCCTAAAGCTTTATCAGAACCCTTACGCTTGAAATTAGCTGAGGCGATTAAAGTGCGGATATTTTATGCTCTTGCTTGAGCTTATTCTAATGAACTATTGTTGAGGAGTAAAGTAAATTCTTCTCCACCATAGCGTGATAAGCTCTCATTTTTTAGTTTGGTTTTTTTCATGAGATTAGAAAAATAACGTAAAACACTGTCTCCTACTAGGTGCCCAAATTCATCATTAAAACGTTTAAAGTGATCAATGTCGGCAATGATGAGGCATAAGCTACTAGGGTCATCGGCTGCGTCTAGAGTGAGTTATTGAATGGCATTGTTAAACGCCTTGCGGTTGCCTATTTGAGTAAGCTCATCTTGTAATAGTTCTGTGCGAGCCTCAACTAGCTGCTAGCGAAGTTCAATGACTTCTTTAGAATTGGTGAGCATTTCTGTTTGTAGCTCTGCACCATTTTTTTGCATGGAAGAGACAGTGTCGAGTATGCTTTCTGTTAAGCGTTTGAGGTCTTCGGGATTAATATCGGGGGAAGACAAAGATTCAGCACAAACATTCAATTCGTGAGTGTGTTTTTCTAAGGTTTCACTCCAAGCATTCATACGCTTTACCATGGATGATATTAAGCTCCGTAAGGAGATATCAAAATGGTCTTCCGGATCAGTTTGTTCGGTTAAATATTCATCATAAAGGCGGCGACCAATACGATCGTTATAGCCAAAAGGATCGTTTAAAACGGCATCCATTTATTGACGAAACTTAGGGTTGTCTCCTTTATAATATTGATACCAAACTAAATAGTTTAGTGGCAAAGGAGAAATGTTTTTTGCTTCAAAATCATCAATGATTTGAACAAATATACAGAATAAAACTTGCTTAACCAAACATGGTGTATAACGGCAGAGCAGACCAATATGACTTATTTAAAAAGTTTTGCAAAATCGTTACGAAATCATCAAGTGGGGATTTGTAATTATGCAAAACATAAGCTAACCAGTGCACGAATTGAGGCAGGTAATGTTGCCATTGGTATGATTCGAAAAAGAGCTCGTGGTATTTTAGATACGGATTATTTTAAACTGAAGATAAGACAAACCGCCGTGCCTGATGATTGCTCTATGTTTTACGGGGGAATTGAGGGGAAAGTGTCATAATGGCGGAGAAGAGCCCATATTGTTGTGTCATTTCAACCAGTTTTTGGTAGAATGCAGGCTTAAGCCTTTGTGTATTGTTGTGCAAGGGTCTTAGTTAAGTGTCTCCTTAAGGACATATCTAATAATTAGTATTTTTCAGGGTGTAAAAGTAACATGACTCAACCACTTTTAAAACAAACCGCTATTGGTCTAGTTGCCTGCTTTTCAATGCTAGGTAGTGTTGCTATACAAGCACAGGCAAAAACTGTTTTTGATATTTCTTTCTCTTCTGATAATGCTAAATTAGGTGTTTATCAAAAAGAAACATTTGCTGATAGTAAACAGCGTTATGGGATTGAATATCATCATGCAGGGGATCAAGGAGATATGATTTCTGCTATCGCTGAAATCACTCGATCGGGTTTTGAGCAAGCTCCTAACTTAGATATAGGCTTTAAAGGCAAGGGGTATTTTGTTGATCCTGAAAGTCGTATTTTTGCTTCGGGTTCAGGTTTAATGTTAGGGATTATTGCCAGTTATTGGTTACCTACTCCTACCCCTGCATTTGTTTCTGCCGAATTTTTATATGGACCAAATGTGCTTAGCTTTGGTAATGTTGATGATGCTAGAGAATTTGGGGTTAGACTTGAAGCAAAACTGTTAGATACTGCTTCTGCTTATATTGGTTATCGCCAAATACAGATGGATATTAATGCCAGAACTTTGGAATTTGAAGATGCCTTTCATGTTGGATTCAAACTTGCATTTTAAAAGAGTTTATACCTAAATCCTGCAAGTGATTGTGCGTACATAGGTTAAGGCATTGATTCGTATAGTAATTTTAAAGATTGAATCTATCCTTATTGTGATAGGTGAGAATTTTAAATTGCTATACGGATTAATAGCTTAGGCTGTATATGTGCAAGCACTTGCAGGATTTAGGTTATACATAACCAAATGTCTAATTCTAATCGATAATATAGCAACACGATGCTATCACAACCCTTTAGAGGGCATTAATCATGCAAATTTTTGATGTCATTATTATCGGTGCAGGAGCTTCTGGATTAATGTGTGCTGCTACCGCTGGCTATCAAGGCAAAAGCGTTTTAATTATAGACCATGCCCCGAAGGCCGCCGCTAAAATTCGTATTTCTGGCGGTGGAAAATGTAATTTTACCAATACTCAAGTTTCATCCAATCACTACCTTTGCAACAATCCTCACTTTGTAAAAAGTGCTTTGGCGCGCTTTAAATCTCTGGATTTTATTAATCTAGTCGACCGCCACGCTCTAAAGTATGAAGAGCGAGAATTGGGAAAGCTCTTTTGTAGCAACCGAGCCAGTGATCTAATTCAAATTCTCCGTACCGAATGTGACTGGGCAGGCGTAGAATTGCAACTAAAAACTTCGATTAAAAAAATTACAGCATTACGAAACAATACGGGATTTATTCTAGACACTACATCTGGTCAACTTCAATGCCTATCTCTAGTCATTGCCACGGGAGGACTGTCTTTTCCTAAATTAAAATCATCTAACTTTGGCCTCCAAGTCGCCAAACAGTTTGGGCTAAAAACTTTTCAAAATTTACCAGGTCTGGTACCTTTAACATTCAATAATAAATGGTTAGATTTTTGTCATCATTTAAGTGGTATTTCACTTGATATTAGTATAACTATTCACGAAAAAACATTTCAAGAGCCTTTGTTATTTACCCATAAAGGTATTAGTGGTCCTAGCGTATTACAGGCTTCAAACTACTGGAGGAAAGGCGATGCTCTGACCTTAAATTTATTGCCCAAATTAGATGCTTTATCAGAGCTTCAACAACTCAAACGACAAAATTTATGCCTTTCAAAATGGTTATTGCAATTCTGGCCAAAAAAGTTTGTAAAATCTTGGCTAGAACTTCACCCACTTGATAACCTTGCTGACCAGAGTGATGAAATAATTAAGCGCTACGCACACCAACTTACCCATTGGAAGCTTTATCCAAGTGATTCTGTAGGCTATGATAAGGCAGAGGTTACTTTAGGGGGAGTAGATACCGATGAGGTTTCTTCTAAAACGTTTGAATCCCATAAACAGCCTAACCTCTATTTTATTGGCGAAGTACTTGATGTCACTGGAGAGCTTGGGGGCTACAACTTTCAATGGGCATGGGCTTCTGCTGTTGCCTGTGGCATGGCAGTGAAAGGAAGCATCAAAGACAATGCCAATAACAAGGAAAAAGCATGAACTTATTAAATTTAGATGAAGTACAACGTGCTCCTTTTGCTAGACTAACCGCTGGATTAGTTCGTGATAAAGGCATCGACCCCAAAGAAATTTTTTTAAATGTCCTCGAAAGTGAAGAAGCGGTGGAGATGAATTATTGGATGACTAAAGTTTTAGCTCAAGAACACTTTGTACCCACTCAACAAGAAGTGGCTAAAGATGCGGCTGGTGAAGCGGTCAAACCTTTGCAAGCGGCTTGTTTGCTAAACAATGTCGGCATGGTCGCCGCTTTATTAGAACTAAATGCCTTCCAAGTAATCCTAACCGATAGAGAATTTCAACTAGCTGCTCGCATCGCTTCTGAGCAAGAAAATCAAGCTATTATGGGTTTATTGATAAAGTACGCCCAAGAAGTAGGAAGTTTAGAAAGTTTTATGAGAGAATTACAAGAGTCTCCTATTCAATAAGGAGACACTTAATAAGAAACCTTTGCATAAAAATCAAGCAGCAAATCCAAAAGTAAAAATTTAACCAAAAAAGGATCAACAACATGTCTAAATTAATCGATAAAACTGGCCAATCCGTTCCCAACGTTACCTTCGCTACTCGCCAAAATCACGAATGGGTTAATGTTACTACCGATGAAATATTTAAAGGTAAAACCGTCATAGTTTTCTCTTTACCCGGTGCATTTACCCCAACCTGCTCTTCTTCTCATCTTCCACGCTTTAACGAATTAGCAGGCACTTTTAGCGACAATGGTGTCGATGACATTATTTGTATCTCCGTTAATGATACCTTTGTTATGAATGCTTGGGCGGATGATCAAGAAGCAAACAATATTACTTTAATTCCCGATGGTAACGGTCAATTTAGCGACGGCATGGGAATGTTAGTTGACAAAACAGACATAGGTTTTGGTAAACGTTCTTGGCGTTATTCTATGCTAGTTAAAGATGGTGTTATTGACAAGATGTTCATCGAAGCAGATGTAGACGGTGACCCCTTTGAAGTCTCTGATGCAGATACCATGCTAAACTATATTAATTCTGCAGTACAAGCACCGAAAGCCGCAACTATTTTTGCTAAGCCTAACTGTCCTTTCTGTGCCAAAGCCAAAGCAAATTTAACCGCCGCAGGTATTTCTTATGAAGAAATTACTGTTTCTAATCATAATATTACCTCTCGCACCCTAAGAGCGGTTACTAACGCTAGTACAGTGCCTCAAATCTTTATCGAAGGTGAATACATTGGTGGTTCTGATGATTTAGAAGCTTATTTAGCTAAATAAAGAACATGCCTGAATCCATGATGTTGCTAAGTCACGGATTCAGGTTAAAGGAAACGACATGAAATATGATTATGATATTATTGCAATTGGTGCGGGTAGCGGAGGACTTTCTGTAGTAGAACGAGCCGCTGAGCATGGTAAAAAATGTGCGGTAGTTGAAGCTAAAAAACTAGGTGGAACTTGTGTCAATATTGGCTGTGTTCCCAAAAAAGTTATGTGGTTTGGAGCTCATATTGCCGAAGCGATTAGAGATGCCAAAGACTTTGGATTTGACCTTGAACAAAAAGGCTTCGATTGGTCAAAACTTGTGGCTAACCGTGAAAAATATATTCAAAATATTACCACTTGGTATGAAGGATATATGAAAGACAAAGGTGTAGATGTTCTGCAAGGCTGGGGCAGTTTTGTGGACGAACATACTATTGCTGTCGATGGCAAAACCTATAGTGCAGAAACCATTGTAATCGCCCCCGGAGGCCAACCTTTTATTCCTCAACAAGTAACAGGATCTAACCTTGGGATTTCTTCTGACGGTTTTTTTGAGCTTAAAAAACAACCTAAAAAAGTCGCGGTTATTGGTTCAGGATATATTGGAGTTGAATTAGCGGGTGTTTTTCAAGCTCTAGGAACTCAAACCACCCTAGTCACTATTGACGATTTAATTCTGCTTGGTTTTGACGACATGATTCGTGAAACTTTAACAGCAGCCATGGCGACAAGTGGCATTAACAAAGAATACCACTTTAATACCTCCCGTATATTTAAAGCCGAAAATGGCACTTTAACCCTTGAAAATAAAGAAGGTAAACAGCTATCTGGCTTCGACCAAGTTATTTGGGCAATCGGTCGTCAAACATTAGTGGAACCCCTTGTTCTAGAAAAGGTAGGACTTGCTGTCAATAATAAAGGCTTTATTGAGGTAAATGAACTTCATCAAACTAAAATAAATAATATCTACGCCATTGGTGATGTCACCGGTCAAGCACAACTTACTCCCGTTGCCATTCGAGCTGGACGTTATTTAGCAGAGCGTTTATACAACAACAAAACAGATCTAAAACTAGACTTAAGTTCCGTACCGACGGTTATCTTCTCACACCCACCTGTAGGCACAGTTGGCTTATCAGAACAAGATGCTAAGGCACAATATGGTGAAAATAATGTCAAAGTTTACACCTCTATTTTCACTCCGATGCGTTACGCCTTCACCCAACACCAAACCAAAACCGCTTTAAAGCTGGTAACAACTGGAAAAGAAGAAAAGGTTATTGGTATTCACATAGTTGGAGATGGTGCTGATGAAATGCTACAAGGTTTTGCTGTCGCTATAAAAATGGGGGCAACCAAAGCAGATTTAGACGCTACCATTGCCATTCACCCAAGCTCTTCCGAAGAATTGGTTACTATGCGTTGATAAAAAACTTAAAGAGCTTCTGACTAAGGACAGCACTATGACTATTAAAAATTACCAACACTTTTCGCCAAAAATTGCCAAAACTGCTTGGGTTGATGATTCAGCGGTAGTCATTGGTCGTTGCCAACTGGCAGAGGATGTTAGCATTTGGCCAAACGCTACCTTACGCGGTGATGTTAACGAGATTACCATCGGTGCTCGCTCTAATATTCAAGACGGTGCAGTACTTCATACCACCCATCAATCAGAAATATCACAAGGCTCACAATGTATTGTTGGAGAAGATGTTACTGTCGGACATAATGCCGTATTACATGGTTGCACGATAGAAAATGAGTGCTTAATTGGCATGGGAGCTATCATATTAGACCATGCCGTGGTTCAAACACAGGTTTTAGTCGGAGCAAATAGTTTAGTTCCACCAGGAAAAGTATTAGAAAGTGGTTATTTATATATTGGTTCACCAGTTAAACAAGCTCGCCCCTTAACGGATAAAGAAAAAGCCTTTTTTAAATACTCTGCAAAACATTATGTTGATCTTAAAAACGATTACCAAGAGAACTATACTACCCCAAGAAAAACAAACAGTTTTGCTAAAATTTAAGTTCCTAAAAA
>CAZRMK010000022.1:0-24306 GCA_964601165.1 uncultured Piscirickettsiaceae bacterium
GTAGGTTAAATGGTGCTTTAATATCCCTTTTTTGTCATAATGGCGGAGAAGATCCTGTTATCTTCATTGAGGTCAGGGATTGAGGATGTAGTAAGTAGCTCCATAGCTTTCATTTCTAAATAGATAAATTTTTCTTCTGACATTTCTCTTTCAGCAACCGCCAGAAATGCATGACAAAACTCAATTTTACGATTGATTGCTTTGTTTAGTGATTTCTTATCTTCTTTTAACTTCCCAAGTTTTTGCCTTGTAGCTTCTCGTTCTTCAATTAAAAAACTAAGTCGAGTTTTCATTCTGCGTAGTTTTGATTGGCGTTCTCTTCCAGTTAAACCACCATTCTCGGCATCTTCATTTGAGAACTTACCCATTACAGTTTTTATTCGACGCTTTTCCTCATCGAAATCATTCATAAGCTGTATTAATGACTCTTTGTCTAGGGTGTTTGCTAGTTTT
The DNA here is from genome assembly GCA_964601165.1 of uncultured Piscirickettsiaceae bacterium. Classification (GTDB taxonomy): domain Bacteria; phylum Pseudomonadota; class Gammaproteobacteria; order Thiomicrospirales; family Thiomicrospiraceae; genus Thiosulfativibrio. The sequence goes on from CAZRMK010000022.1 coordinate 454, forward strand.
TGTATAAAATTTTGATTCATGGTTTTTTTCTGTAAAATTTAATATGATGATTAGGATTTAGGTATTAGACTTTCATTCTAGCAAAGCTCCTAATTTAGTCAATAGACTAATTATTCTATCTGAGGATTGGGGAATATATTCTGCTATTAGGCTTATTTTTTGAACAAAATCTAGTAAAATCTATTTCATTTTAGTTCGCACCCTATATTTATGCAAAGGTCTCGTAGAGTATGAATTCTTCTCCAGCATTAGATGTTTTACAGTCTGTATTTGGCTATGATACTTTTCGTACCCTACAAGCTGAAATTATTGCTGATGTTTTACAGGGTAAGGATTGCTTTGCGTTGATGCCAACGGGAGGTGGTAAATCTATTTGCTTTCAAATCCCTGCTCTTATTCGTTCAGGAACGGCGATTGTAGTATCACCTTTAATTGCTTTGATGCAAGATCAGGTTTCTGCTCTTAAAACTAATGGTGTTAAGGCAGATTATTATAATTCTAGTCTTGATGCTGAGACTGCTAACCAAGTATTAAGAAAACTGCACAGCAATCAGCTAGATTTACTCTATGTTTCACCAGAACGCCTCTTATCTCCGCTCTTTTTACAAGAGCTACAAAGCTTGCCAATCGCACTATTTGCTATAGATGAAGCCCATTGTATCTCGCAGTGGGGGCATAATTTTCGTCCTGAATACCGACAAATAGGGGAATTAAGAGAGCTTTTTCCTCAAGTACCTTTTATTGCTTTAACTGCGACAGCAGATCAGGCAACACGCCAAGATATTTTAGAAAAATTGCATTTATATCAGCCAGAAGTTCATGTTAGTAGTTTTGATCGCCCTAATATTCGTTATACAGTTTTAGAAAAACGCCAACCCATGAAGCAGTTGTTAACTTTTTTGCAAGAGCGTACTAATGAAAGCGGTATTATTTATGCTCTTAGCCGTAAGAAAGTAGAGCAGGTAGCGGCAGGTCTTAAAGAACAAGGCTGGAGTGTTCAAGCTTATCATGCTGGGTTACCTGCTCAAATACGCCAAAAAGTTCATCAGGGATTTATCCGTGATGAGGTCGATATAGTGGTCGCTACAGTCGCTTTTGGTATGGGAATTGATAAATCTAATGTTCGCTTTGTGGTGCATTATGATCTTCCTAAAAATATTGAGGGTTATTATCAAGAAACAGGGCGAGCGGGGCGAGATGGGCTAGCATCTGAGGCTCTATTATTGTTTGGCATGCAGGATGTGGTAACTGCCAAATATTTTATTGATAATGTCCCCAATGAAGACCAGAGAATGCTAGAGAATTTTAAGCTATCTAGCATGATAAGCTTTGCTGAAGCGCAAAATTGCCGTCGTAATGTATTGTTAAACTATTTTGGCGAACCTAGTCATAAAGCTTGTGGCAATTGTGATGTTTGCCTTAATCCTCCGACGCTATTTGATGGTAAAGTTCCTGCTCAAAAGGCCTTGTCTTGTGTTTATCGTCTTAATCAAGCTTTTGGAGTCAAGCATGTGATTGATGTTTTACGCGGTATGGATAATGAGCGGATTCGTAATTTAAAACATAATCAATTAAGTACTTATGGGATAGGCAAAGACTTTTCAGCACATGAATGGCATAGTATCATTCGGCAACTAATTCACCTAGGCTATTTATATCAAGATATTCAAAACTATTCAGTTTTAAAATTTACTGTTAGCTCAGGTGATATGATGAAGGGTAAAATAGAGTGCCAGCTGGCTTTTCCAAAAAAACTAGTTTCTAAAGGTAGCAGACCTAGTAAAAAATCATCTCAAGAATCTTTGCTGGATAAAGACAGAGATTTATTTGAAGGGTTGCGAAGTTTACGCAAAGAAATTGCCGATATGGAAGATATTCCTGCCTATCAGGTTTTTGGTGATGCTACTTTGGTTGAGATGGCACAGCAACGCCCTCAAAATGATAGCGATTTTTTGAAAATTAACGGAGTTGGCGAAGTAAAATTAGAACGCTTTGGCTTTGACTTCTTAAGTTGTTTACGGCAATATGAGAATTTCTCTATAGATTAAAATTGGCGAATCCCGCTAGTTCTTTTCTTTTTGGTATTGGTTATTTTGGCAGGTCTAAGTAGTTGCTGAGTCTTACTCTCTAATGGTAGTTCATACTCTAACCACTGATCCAATTTATTCCAAACTTGGGTTAATCCAGAGCCTTTTAAAGAAGAAAACAATTGTGCAGTGGCATGAGGATAAGACTCTTTTAAGATTTTTTGTAAACTTAGCAGGCTACTTTTAGCCGAGCCTTTTTTTAACTTATCTGATTTTGTTAACAGTACATGAACGGGTAAATCAATGCTCTGCGTCCAGTCTAGCATTACTCTATCCATTTCTGTTGGTGGCATACGACAGTCCATCAATAAAATAAGCCCCTTTAATTGCGGGCGGTGTTCAATGTATTCAGACAGACCAGCTTCCCAAGCTTTTTTGATTTTAACATTCACTTTTGCAAATCCATAACCAGGTAAATCGACTAAAGAACGGCTTTCATCAACTGGAAAAAAGTTAATAAGCTGAGTTCTTCCAGGGGTTTTACTGGTTCTTGCAAGGGTTTTTTGTGAAGTAATAACGTTTAACGCAGTTGATTTTCCCGCATTAGAGCGTCCAGCAAAGGCAACTTCATGGGTAAAACTGTCAGGACACTGTGGCAGTGTTGGCACGCTCATAAGATATGTGGCTTGCTGGTAAAGAGGGTGTTGCATTAAGAGTTCCTTTTTTACCTAAGTCCTGTATCAAACTATTTAGTGCAAGCACTTGCAGGATTAGATTTCACTTCAATTCTTTATCAATAGTTGAACCGAGTATATCACTTATAATTTCGACACAGATAGCTTGTTTAGCTTGTTCTCAAAATTGGATTGTAATGGCAGATTTAAACACAGTACCTACAGTAGCACCTATAGCTAAAAACCCACCTAAACATAAGCCTAGAAAACGAGTTAAAAAAGCTGTTTGGATCCCTTTTATAGGCTCAATGAATTTAGCGGTTACGCTGTTAATGATGTTAGCAATAGGTTCTATTATAGGAACTTTTTTACAGCAAGGACAGCCCCTTCAAGATTACATTCTTAAATTTGGTCCATTTTGGACACAAGTTTTTGGTGAGCTTGGTCTGTTTCAAATGTTTAGTGCATTATGGTTTGTCATAATTTTAGTATTTTTGCTTATTTCAACAGCAACTTGTGTAACTCGTAATGCTCCAACCTTTATAAAAGATATAAGGCAATTTAGCGAAAAGCTTTCTCTTAATGCCTATAAGCATCAGCCATATAACGAAACTTTTGTCGTTGAAGGTTTTGATGAAAATACTGCTAATACTTTATTAAAAGGTCAAGGGTATAGAACCAGAATTCATCAACGTAGAGATGGTATTACCGTTGCTGGGATGAAAGGGCGTTGGAATCGTTTAGGGTATATTTTTACCCATATTTCAATCATTATTATTTGTGTTGGAGCTTTATTTGACAGTAATTTGTTACTTAAATATCGTGAAATTACAGGAGATTTAGAGCCAGAATTACGCTCCGTTCCTATAGCAGAAATCCCCGATGAATCTTGGATAGGACCAAACAATTTTTCATTTCGTGGTTCGGTTAATATTCCTGAAGGTCGAAAAACAGATGTGGTATTTTTGCCATATAGGGCAGGGTTTTTAGTCCAGCAACTACCGTTTACAATTTTTGTGGAGGATTTCAGAATTGGCTATTATGATACTGGTATGCCTAAATATTATCGGTCGGATCTGGTTTTAACCTCTCCTGATCTAGATGAACCAATAGTACAGACAATCTCGGTTAATGAGCCATTATTTTATAAAGATTTTGCTATTTATCAGTCTTCTTATGCTGATGGAGGCTCATTACTAGATTTAAAAATACATCCCTTGCTATCTCCCATTCGTAATTATTTGGTTATTGATACTGCAATTAATAGAGTTGAGCCATTAGACACCCCTGTTGGAGTATTTAAACTAGAGTTGAATGATTTTAGAATGTTTAATATTATTCCTACAACGGAGGAAGTGCTAGAGGAAACGGGGAAACAATATCATAATAATGGTCCAAGCGTTATCTTTAGAGTTCGTAATGAACAAGGAAAAGCTTGGGAATATGATAATTATATGATGCCATCCTATCATGAGGGTAGATGGTTCTTTATGTCTGGAGTTCGTACCATGGCAACAGACCCTTTTCTCTATTTGTTTATTCCTGCCGATGCTAACCGTAAAAAAGACAGGTTCTTTAATTTTTTAAGCTTACTTAACAACCCGGTAGAAAAGGCTAAAATTTTAACCTTAGCGATGCCTAGACCTGTTGATATGGCAACAGAAGACTATCAGATGCAAATGAGTTTAAGGCATCAATTATTAGCCCTGTTTCGTCACCAAGGATTTGAAGGAATTACTAGATTTGTTAATCAGTCTGTTCCTGAAGCAGAGCGAGAAAAAGTTGCAGAATTTTATATTGAATTAACTAGTACTTCTTTGCAAACGATTTATTTGGAGTTACTAAGTAGAGAGAAGCAAGAAAAAGATAATGAGGTTGCTGATTATACTGAAGTTAGTGACTTTGATCAGCAATGGTTTGAAGATGCAATTACCGCAGTAAGTGGATTATATGATTATGGTGTTCCTATGTTTGTAGAGTTAACATCGTTCCAGCAAATTCAATCAACAGGGCTTCAAATTACTAAATCCCCTGGAAAAAACGTTGTATTTTTTGGTAGTACAGTTCTTATATTTGGAATATTCTTCTTATTTTATGTCCGGCAAAAGCGTGTTTGGATTGTATTTTCTAAAGAAAATAAAGAAGTGACAATAGCAGCAAAAGATACTAAAGATGTACCTGAAACAAAGATTGAATTTAATGAGATAGTTGAATTATATAAAAGAGACCTTTGCACGAGTGGGGTGCGAGTTAAAAATTAGATAGATTTTACTAGATTTTGCTCAAAAAATAAGCCTAATAGCTAGCTGTTGTGCTTATTTTTGGGTAAAAGATAGTGAAATATAGCAATTTTTAATCGTGCATCCATTCGTGCAAAGGTCTCATACAAGAGGGGAACCACATGACAACTCAAAATACAGCTCTTAAACACCCACCAGAGGTTAATAAAAATTCACCTTTACCTTTTAGTATAAAAAATATTATTTGGTCAGTGATAGTTCTTATTGGAACCTACGCTCTATGGGATATTTTTTATGTTTACTTAGACCGTTATGAACTGGGGGTTCTTATTGGTACAGGTATTCTAATGATATGGATAGGGTATTTTTGGGAAACAATACAATATCCAAGCTATATAACCGTGGCTTTAGCCCTTGTAGGAATTTGGGCCTATAATAATCACGGTAATGTTTATAGTGCCAATGAAGTAGATTTCTTATTAAAGTATTTTATTTCTGGTCAGACAGCTACCATGTGGATGATGGTCTTGTTTATTATGGCAACCTTGACCTACTTTTGGGGTTTAATAAGAGGCTCTGATTTTATTGAAAAAGTTGCTGCAACCTTAACTTGGTCAGCCTCTATTTTTGGTGCAGCAGGGTTGTTAGTTCGTTGGCGTGAGTCATACATGGTTATCCCTAACTATGGTTATATTCCAGTGGCGACCTTGTATGAAGTCTTTATTTTATTTGCGGTAATGACCGCGGTTATGTATCTTTATTATGAAGAGAAAATTAACAAGCGCTCACTAGGTGGTTTTGTTTTATTAATAGTAACTGCCGCAGTGTTCTTTTTACTTTGGTACACTTTTGATAGAGGAGCTTATGCTATTCAGCCCCTGGTTCCTGCTTTAAAAAGTTGGTGGATGAAAGTACACGTACCGACTAATTTTGTAGGCTATGGCGGTTTTGCGATTGCGGCAATGGCAGGTCTTGCTTATGTTATTACTGAAAAGATACATCGTACTAATCCAGACAGTACCTTTGTTAAAAGAATGCCTAGTTTTGAAGTGATAGATTCTGTCATGTATAAATCCATCGCGATCGGATTTGCATTCTTTACTCTAGCGACGGTTTTAGGTGCTATGTGGGCTGCAGAGGCTTGGGGAGGTTACTGGTCGTGGGATCCTAAAGAAACTTGGTCGTTAATTCTTTGGCTCAACTATGCTGCTTGGTTACATATTCGTATGTCTAAAGGATGGAGGGGGGTGCCAATGGCTTGGTGGGCAATTATTGGCTTATTTATTACCACCTTTACTTTTTTAGGGGTTAATATGTTCTTATCAGGATTGCATTCTTATGGAGCATTATAAAAATGGTTAAATTTATACTGGTTGTATTAGTAAGTTTATTGAGTTTTTCAGCTCAGGCAGTTGAAGGCTTTGGTATTCAAGAAGGAACCGAATATAAAAAAACTACGGTTAAGATTCCAACATCTCATGAAAAATCGGTGATTGAGTTATTTGTCTATAACTGTATTCATTGTTACAATGTAGAGCCAAGTATATATGTATGGAAACAAACTAAAGCACCTTCCGTACATTTTGAACGCGTTCCTGCTGTTTTTGACAATCCTAATTGGATTTTTATGGCAAGAGTTTTTTATACTGCTAAACTACTTGGGATTTTAGATAAATCTCATATGGAGTATTTTCATGCACTACACCGAGATAATAAGCCTTTATTTGATTTAGATTCTATTGCTAAGTTTCATGCTCAATTTGGTACTACTGAACAAGCGTTTAAAGACACTTTTAATAGTTTTATGGTAGATCAAAAAGTTCGTAAAGCTATGCAGCTTACTAGAGCATCAGGTATTACTGCCGTACCAGCAGTTGTTATTAATGGAAAGTATCGTACAGATGTTCCGATGGCTGGTGGTATAGATGCACTTTGGGAGATAGTTGATACACTGGTTAAAAGATAAAAAGGTCTTTACACGACGAGATATTCACGGATTAAAATGTCTATAATTTTACTCTCGTGACTAACTCGTTAAAAGCACTCTTTAAGAAATAACTTAATTTAAATTCGTTAAGAATTTTACAAAAATGCCCTTTTATTAAGGGCATTTTTGGTTTTAATCCCCACAGGAAACAAATGAAAGCTGCAAAACTTTTTGTTAAGTGTTTAGAAAATGAAGGTGTTGAATATATTTTTGGTATTCCGGGAGAAGAAAATCTTGATATTATGGATGCTCTGCTTGATTCTAAAATTAAATTTATCACCACTCGTCATGAACAGGGTGCTGCCTATATGGCAGATGTATATGGACGTTTAACGGGAAAAGCGGGGGTATGTTTATCTACCCTTGGCCCTGGTGCAACTAACCTCGTTACGGGTGTGGCGGATGCGAATATGGACAATGCCCCTTTAGTTGCTATTGCAGGACAAGCGTCCACCAATCGTATGCACAAAGAATCTCATCAGGTAGTTGACTTGGTTAGCATGTTTAAGCCGATTACTAAATATGCTATTCAAGTTCTTGATCCTGGAACTATTCCAGAAGTGGTTCGTAAAGCCTTCAAGCTAGCAGAGGCCGAAAAACCAGGCGCTACCTTTATTGACCTTCCAGAAAATATTGTGGAAATGGAAACTGATGAACAACCTCTACCAAGCAGTGAAAACCGTCTAACTTTTGCCGATAAAGGACTACTAGAGCAGGCAGCGTACTTAGTTAAAAATGCTCAAAACCCACTTATTTTAGTAGGTAATGGAGCGGTTCGTTCCTGTGCTGGTAAAGCGATTGAGGCTTTTATTGAACGCCATAAAATTCCTGTGGTGAATACCTTTATGGCGAAAGGAATTATCCCATTTTATAACCCAATGGCAATGGGAACGGCAGGTTTGCAACAAGGAGATTATGAAAATGCCGGCTTTAAAAAAGCTGATGTTATCATCTGTGTAGGGTTTGATATGGTTGAATACCACCCTTATCTGTGGAATCCAAACCACGAACATACCATTATTCACATTGATACCAAAATGTCTGAAGTGGATAATCGCTATATTCCAAAAATTGAATTAATAGGTAATATAGGAGAAAACTTTAAAGCTCTTGGAGAGATGATTGCAGGGTCGATAAAGTCAACGAATATTGAATTTCATTTACGCGATGCTATGATTGCGGAAATGGAAAGGTGTAAGAAAAATCAAGCTTGGCCGGTACTGCCCCAAAAAATTATTTGGGATTTAAGAACTGCCATGCAATCGCAAGATATTGCGATTAGTGATGTAGGTTCACATAAAATGTGGATGGCACGTTTGTTTCGTTGTGATTTACCTAATACTTGTATTATTTCTAATGGCTTTGCAGGCATGGGAATTGCCGTACCTGGAGCGATTGCAGCTAAATTGGCGAACCCAGACAAGGCAGTCGTGGCAGTGACAGGTGATGCTGGTTTTATGATGAATTCCCAAGAAATTGAAACCGCACTGCGTTGTGAAGTACCGATTGTAATTTTAATTTGGAATGATAGTCAATATGGCTTAATTGAGTGGAAGCAACAAAGGCGTTTTGGTCGTTCAGCCTATATTGACTTTAAAAATCCAAATTTTATTACCTACGCTGAATCATTTGGAGCAACAGGAGTTAGAATTGAAAAAACCTCTCAACTTCTACCAGAACTAAAAAAAGCACTGGCGGCTAAAACCGTAACCATTATTGATTGTCCTGTTGATTATTCTGAAAATGATCGACTGACTCAACTACTGGGCAGTGTCTTATCTGAAATAGAAGGCTAAAACCTAAGTCTTTATGTAAAAATTTGGGTAGAATGTTGAGATGAGACTATACTGTAAGGTGGCAAGATGATTTATATCACACGAGATTCTTCTGGACAGATTGCTAACATTACCTTTTCTGCTGAAGAAGGCGGTGAAGAAATTGGTTTATTTGAACCAGAATTAAAAATCTTTTTGGCAAGCTCTGACAATGAAGCTTTGGTTAAAGATATTTTAGAAGAGCTTGATTTAGGAATGGTTCGAGTTATTGAAGACATGATTGATGTTTTAATCCACAAAGAATTAATTTTATTTACAGACTTGCCAGAGCCAGTACAAAATAAATTGTTATTTAAACGCTCTGTGCGACAATCTATTTCTAGTGACTCTAGTCTTATTTCCGAAGAAGAAATGATTCATTTCTAAGCACCGTCCTTACTTTTATAGGAACTTATAATGAGTCAACTTGTTAATAATAGTTTTTTAAACCCTTTTCCACTTCCCAAGTTTTCTCAATTAACTCTAGAAGAAATTGAACCTGCTGTTAAGGAAGTTTTATCAAATAACTTACTTGAGATTAAGCGATTGGTTGCCGATAGCTCTCAGCCTACTTGGAATAACTTTATTGAACCTCTAGAAGTGTTATCTAACCGTTTAGAGCGTGTTTGGGGTCCGGTTGGGCACTTAGACGCTGTTAAAAATAATGATGCTTGGCATGAGGCTTATGTTTCTGGATTAGAAAAAATTACCGACTATTCTAGCCAGTTAGGTCAAAATTTAGGTTTATTTAAAAAGTTTGAAATTTTAGCAGCAAGTACAGAATTTGATGCTTTGACTCAGTCTCAAAAAAAGGTGATTACCAATGCTTTACGCGACTTTAAGCTTGCTGGGATTGATTTACCTGAAAAACAACAACAAGAATATAAAGCAATTTCACAAAAACTGTCTCAATTAGGCAGTCAGTTTAGTAAAAATTTATTAAAGTCTACGCAACATTGGGAAAAATTACTTACCAGTCAGGCTGATTTAGAGGGGTTGCCAGAGGATTCAATTACTTTATTGAAACAGCTTGCAGAACAAAAAAATTTAGCAGGTTGGCGGGTTACTTTAGATTTTCCTTCTTATATAGCCATTCTAACCTATGCTAATAATCGTGAATTACGAGAAGAAGTCTATCAAGCTTTTGCCACCCGAGCATCCGATCAAGCAAAAAATATTGAATTTGATAATACTGACATCATCAAAGAAATCTTAAAGCTGCGCCACCAAAAAGCATTATTGTTAGGTTTTAAGCATTATGCAGAACTATCATTGGCTACTAAAATGGCAGATAGTAGCGAGCAGGTGATTCAGTTTCTTGAAAACTTGGCAGAAAAGTCTAAGCCTCAGGCAGAGTTGGAGCTGACGATGCTAAAAGATTTTGCTAGCAACCAGCTTGGAATTGAAAGCTTTCAACCTTGGGATATGAGTTATGCTTCTGAAAAATTGAAAGATCAAACTTTATTATTATCGCAGGAAATCTTAAAACCCTATTTTCCACTAACCAAAGTATTAGAAGGGCTATTTAAAATTAGCCATAAATTATTTTCTATAGAAGTTAAAGAAAAGCCAGGGATTGATGTTTGGCATCCAGACGTGCGGTTTTTTGAACTATTTGAAATAGGTAAAATACAGCCATTTGGAGCGTTTTATTTAGATTTATATGCCCGTGAAAATAAGCGGGGTGGAGCATGGATGGATACGGTTGTTACCCGCTGGCAACCAGCAAATGCTGAACTACAAACTCCTGTTGCTTATTTAGTTTGTAACTTTACTCCTCCTGTAAACAACCATCCTGCCTGCTTAACTCATACTGAAGTGACTACACTATTTCATGAGTTTGGTCATGGCATTCATCATCTTTTAACCCAGATGGAGCATTTTAATATTTCTGGAATTGCAGGAGTGCCTTGGGATGCGGTGGAGTTGCCCTCTCAATTTATGGAAAATTTTTGTTGGGAAAAAGAAGGCTTAGACTTAATGACTCAACATAGCGAAACAGGTGAAACCTTGCCTTTAGAGTTATTAGAATCTCTTAAGAAAAGTCGTGGTTTTCAAGCGGCGATAATGATGCTACGACAATTAGAGTTTAGCCTGTTCGATTTTAAATTACATTGTCATGATCACCTAGAAAACCCTATAAATGTTCTAGAATTTGCACAACAGATTCGTGACCAAATAGCCGTGATGTTTCCACCAAAATATCATCGTTTTCCTCACAGTTTTAGCCATATTTTTGCAGGGGGTTACGCCGCAGGGTATTTTAGTTATAAATGGGCAGAAGTCTTGTCTGCTGATGCTTTTAGTTTATTTGAAGAAACTGGGATTTTAAATTCGCATACTGGAGCAAAGTTTAAAAATATCATTCTTGCCGCAGGTGGTTCAGTTCATCCAATGGAACTATTTAAGCAGTTTAGAGGTAGAGAACCTAATATAGATGCTCTATTACGACATTCCAGTATAGATATTAAAGACCTCTAATAAGACCTAAATCCTACAAGTGCTTGCACACATCTAGCACAAGCTCTTGCAGGATTTAGGTAAGAGTTAATGTAACTGGTTTTTATTTTTTTAGGGGCTTATGAAACAAAATCCACTTTTCTTTTCTAAACGATTTTTTCCTATCTTTAGCGTACAGTTTTTAGGTGCATTTAATGATAATCTGTTTAGAAGTGCAACAGTAATGTTGATCGTTTTTACCTTAACAGAAACCCCTGAACAAACCGCTTTATTAACCACTCTTGCTGCTGGGATTTTTATTTTACCGTTCTTTTTATTTTCTGCTTTTGCAGGAAATCTTGCTGATCAAATTGAAAAAACTAAGCTGGTGCGGCGTATAAAATTTAGCGAAATTGTCATTATGTCTTTTGGTGCTTGGGCAATTTTATCGTCGTCTTTAGTTATTTTATTTGTATTGTTATTTTTAATGGGTTCACAGTCGGCTTTTTTTGGGCCTATTAAATACTCGATTCTGCCTGAACACCTTGCAAGAAATGAACTTTCACGCGGCAATGGTTGGTTTAGTGCCTCTACATTTATAGCAATTTTATTAGGAACTTTGATCGGTGGCTCGGTAGTTTTGGCCGATTCTGGAACGCAATGGTTGGGTGCTTTGGTTGTATTTATGGCATTGTTAGGTTGGTTAATGAGTTTTTTGATGCCGCCTTCTCATGAGCGTTTAACACCGCAAAAAGTCTCTTTTAATATTTTCATGTTAACTAAAAAAGAAGTTTTATCTGGAATAAAATTTCCGCAGGCTTTTTTTGCGGTACTCGCGATTGGGTGGTTTTGGTTTTTAGGGGCGAGCTATCTTAGCCAAATTCCTGTTATGGCTAAAAACATACTATTTGGTGATGAGGAGGTGGTGTTACTGTTTTTAACAACCTTTTCATTAGGGATTGGTTTGGGGGCTTTTTTAGTTAATAAGTTAATTCCGCGTTTTAAAGGTGTAGCAACTTTAAACTACCATGCCTTTATGATCGGTAGCCTATCTGTGTTGATGGTGCTATCTAACCTATTTATTGGAGGGGTTGAAACGACTGAAGATTTACGCGGTATTTATGGTTTTTTAAATGATTTACCTTCGGTTTTGGTGCTGATATGTTTACTGTTGATTGCAACCATAGGAGGTGCTTATATTGTGCCGCTTTATACCCATTTACAAATCCATTCTCCTGATAATTTTCGTGGCAGGATGATTGCAGTAAATAATATAGTTAACTCATTATTAATGGTGTTATCGTCGATATTAATTTTAATTGGTTATGGTTTAGGATTTAATTTGCTAGAAATGTTTTATATTCTGGCATTTATGAATATACTGGTGGCAGTAAGCTTGTATAAAAGAAGGTTACATCTAAAGAAGACTAAGTTAAGGAGAAATTAAAATGAAATGGTTTGTTAAGCTGTTGTTAAAGTTTTTATTCCGTGTAGAAGTTAAAGGGTTAGAGAATTTCAAAAAAATTGAAGAATCAAAGAAGCCAGTTTTGATTGTATCTAATCATGTTTCCCTGTTAGATGGTCCTTTATTGGGACTTTTCTTGACAGGTAAAATCACCTTTATTGTTAGTGAACTGCATGTTAAAAAATGGTATGTACGGTTTTTACTGAGGTATGTTAATTATTTTGCCATAGATCTGCAAAATCCATTCGCGATTAAACATATTATTTCTGAGCTTAAAAAAGGCAATCATTGCATGATTTTTCCTGAAGGCAGGGTGACCACTACAGGAGGACTGATGAGAATATATGAAGGTCCTGCAATGGTAGCAGATAAAGCTCAAGTCCAGATTCTACCAGTTTTTATTCATGGTGCACAATTTAGTAAATTCTCTTATCTTGATGGCACTAGGTTTGCTTTTGTTAAGCAACGCTGGTTTCCTAAAATAACCTTAACTGTTTTAGAGCCTAAAAATATCCAATCTCCTACAGGTTTAAGAGGACGTAGCCGGCATAAGTTTTTAAGAAATGAAATCTATCAAATTATGAGAGATTCAGGATTTTATGGTAGCTATGAAGATAAGTCTATTTTTAAATCTTTAATTGATGCCAAGAAAACCTATTGTGCCAAAACGGTTTGTGTAGAAGATATTAACCAAGTTGCATTAAACCGTAAAAGGCTAGTATTAGGGTCTTATATTTTAGGGGGCAAATTAAAGGCTAAATTAAAGGATGAAAAACGAGTAGGGGTTCTATTACCTAATGTTTCAGGGGTAGCTCTAACCTTTTTCTCATTACAAGCTTATGGCTATGTGCCGGCGATGCTTAATTTTACTGCTGGTTTAGGCCCAATGAAATCGGCTTGTGAAACCGCAGGTCTTAAAACTATTATTACCTCACGTAAGTTTGTTGACGTATTTAAACTTGAGGATACAGTAAAGGCGTTATCAGCAAAAATAACCTTTATTTACTTAGAAGATGTGCGTGAAACCATTGGCTTAAAAGATAAATTAAAAGCCTTAATTACCAGCCCAACCAGCATGGCAGGTTATAATAGATCTCCAGAAGATGAAGCGGTGGTATTGTTTACTTCAGGTTCAGAAGGAGTTCCTAAAGGAGTATCTTTGTCCCATAGTAACGTCAATACCAATATTGAACAAATCTCGGCGATGTTAACTCTGTTACCTAATGAACAAGTTTTAAATGCCTTGCCAACCTTTCACTGTTTTGGTCTTACCGCAGGGCTATTATGGCCAGTTTTAAAAGGCGGAAAAGTTTTCTTATATCCATCTCCACTTCACTATCGTACTATCCCTGAGATAATTTATCATCTCAATGCCAAGATCTTTTTTGGTACAGATACCTTTTTTGCAGGTTACGCTAAAAAAGCCGATCAATACAGCTTTTACAGTATTAGAGTATTGGTATCAGGGGCAGAAAGGTTGCGCCCAGAAACCAGAAAAATTTATGCGGAAAAGTTTAACAGGTCTATTTTTGAAGGTTATGGTATTACCGAAACCTCTCCAGTATTGGCAGTTAATATACCGCAGGCCTCTAAAGTTGGTACGGTAGGGCAGTTTGTGACAGGAATTGAATATCGTGTTGAGAAAGTTGCTGGCATTGAAGATGGTGGGCGACTGTTTGTTAAAGGCCCAAATATTATGAAAGGATACTTAATGCCCAATGAACCGGGAGTGCTAAAATCTCCTGTAGATGGTTGGTATGATACTGGAGATATTGTCGATGTTGATGAAGAAGGTTATGTAACTATTAAAGGGCGAGTAAAACGCTTTGCTAAAATTGGTGGTGAAATGATTTCATTAACTGCAGTTGAAACCTATATTAACAAGGCGAGTCCAGATGGACATCATGTGGTGGTTTCTTTGCCAGATGATCGTAAAGGTGAGCAATTGGTGTTAGTTACTAACGATGAAGATCTTTGCAGAAAAACCGTTAAACAAGCCGCTTCTGTGGCAGAAGTATCGGAGTTAATGGTTCCAAAAACGGTTATTTTAGTTCCCGCTATTCCAGTACTTGGAACAGGAAAAACCAACTACCCAGAAGTGCAAAAAATTGCTGAAGGATATTTTCAAACTTTAGCATAACGGCTTTTATAGTATTTGATCTGGTTCCCATGCTCCTGCGTGGGAACTCATACCAAGGCTAAAGGATAGCTTCTTAGAGATCTTTGCATAATTAAAGCACCATTTAGCAAGCACATAAAACAGTACTTTAATTATGCAAAGGCCTCTCTTAAAACTCTAATCAGCAAGTAGAGATCATGGTTATTGCACAAGCCCTTGATACACCTAGATAATTTTAAAAAAGCCTTATCACCAATTAGGTGATGGCGGTTTTTTAAAATTCACTATGCACATCAACTGCTTGCACACTAACTCATCATTCTACTTGCGGATTAGGGTAAAAACTCTGGGCAAAATATATCGTTTTTATGATAAAACCCCCTTTGAAAAAGGGGGGAGGCTTGAATTGCTCAGAGTTTTGAGTAGTTACTATGTGTGCAATCACTTGCAGGGTTTAGGTTTCATTTCTATGAAGTATTTGGATTAGAGGGTAGTGGGGTAATACGTGCTATATTGTTTTTAAGTTCTACTACGATTACTTTATCTCCTGTTTTAGGCTGAAAAGACTCTTCCATATGTAGTGCCCAAGTCGTTCCTTTATATTGAACTCTTGTCTCACCATTGTTCTCAACAATAGTTCCAATATCGCCAGTCTCAAGCGTTTCTAAAGTTAAATCTTCTTGGCGCATGGACCTTATGAAGGTTGCTCTTAAAATATAGGTAAGTATTCCTCCAATCAATAAAGAAAAAATAATTTGGACTTCACCAGACATAACTACAAAAAAACTAATAATGCCAACAATAATGAAACCCTGTCCAAAAAACAACAAGACAAAAGAGGTTAAAAACAACTCAACCCCAATTAAAAAAACCCCCAGAGCGATTAAAGCCCAGGGGGATATTTGTGGTAATAATTCTTCCATTGTAAAGCTCTCTTAAAGAGAAGTTTTTTGTGAAAGCATGCTGGTAAGGACAGAAAGAGAACCAACCATTTCTGAGGCTTCAACTGGTACAACAATTTTGTTGGCAGAATCACTTTTAGCCAATCCAGCAAACGCTTTAATTCTATCTTTTGCCAGCAAGAATTCAGAAGCATTGACGTTTTCAGTCATGGCTTCATTAATTAGGCCCATCGCTTTTCTTTCTCCTTCTGCTAGTTGTTCTTTTTCATAGCGAGTTGCATCCGCCATTCTTTCAACCGCTTCGGCTTCTTTAAATGCTTTTTGACGTTCACCCTCGGCTTGCATGATAGTGGCATTCTTTTCACCTTCGGCTTCTGTTTCGGTAGCACGACGACGACGCTCGGCTTCCATTTGCAGCTCCATTGCTGATTGCACGGCTTGAGGAACAGAAATATCAGCGACCTCCACACGGGTTACTTTAGACCCCCAAGTTGAGCTTGCCATATCAAGAGAGCCAAGCAATGCCGCATTTAAATCAGCTCGAGAGCTAAGAGTTTCATCTAGCTCCATTCTGCCAATTTCAGAACGTAAGGTGGTTTGTGCTAATTGAGAAATAGCTACTTTTAAATCTAAAATTTCGTAAGTAGCCTGCTTTGCATTATTAATTCTAATAAAAACCACGGCATCAATGCTAATGCTGACGTTATCTTTAGTAATAACAGGTTGGCGCGGCACATCAACGATTTGTTCTTGGGTAGTAAATTGTTCGCGCTGCGTATCGACAAAGGGAATAACAAAACTTAGCCCTCCTTCTAGAGTTCTATGATATTTACCCAAGCGTTCAATAACCCATAAATCGGATTGAGGAACCACTTTAACTGCCATAAATAGATAGAGTATGACAACAGTAGAAAAGATACCAGCAAATACAATAAAATCCATAATAATCACCTTTTAATTTAATAAAGCTGTAACTAACTCAATAGCTTCGGGTAATAAAAAACGCTCGTTACCACGCTGGAGTATGTGAGCGATATGTTATCCGAATTATTTAGTAGTTACATAAAATTGAGATTGTTTAGTGTATCAGATAGAAAAAAATTAGGTGGGTTTTGATTTCTACCTAGATCCTGCAAGAACTTGCAGGATCTAGGTTCTATTATTTGTATTATTTGGATTCTATCTGTTTAATAAAAGAACGTTGTAGCCCTTTTAATAATGCTATGATTTTATCTTTTAGCTCTAGCAGTGTATTAATATACTGATGGGCTGCTGGTAGATCACCAGCCAGCTTTAGTTCAAACATAATTTTTCCGATACGGTGAATTTCTTGGTGAATCGGTTCAATTTCTTTAAAGGCAGCTAGCTCTCGATAGTGCTGCATACCATGCTGGTAGTACCAGTGGCCGAATCGACATTGAAAATGAGTATTGATTTGACTCAGATCTGGAGTTGAAGATGGAGCATTCATTTCTAATAAGATATTTTCAACCCATAAAAGATGATCTGTCTCGGCGATAAGCAGAGGAAAATCTTCCTTATCCCATAAAGCATCAGCCCACAAAGCCCAGTTAGGATGAGGTATAAAAGATTTAGCCCAAGGAATTACCCTATCACTTGGCATGGGTTTGGCAATACCGTAGCCTTGGGCTAAATTACAACCATATCTCAGTAAAACAATACCATGCTCAACCGATTCTAGCCCTTCAGCAATTACCTCAAGCTTGAAGATTTTGGCTAGGTTGATAATGGCTTCAACCAGCATCATGTTATCAGTATCTCGCAGCATATCTTGGATAAAAGAGCGATCAATTTTTAAGGTATTGACCTGTAAGGTTTTTAAATAAGATAAAGAAGAATAGCCAGTACCAAAATCATCTAACGAAAAGCTAAGCCCAAAATATTGCCCTTGAGAAATAATGTCTTTCGCCAAAGACATATCTTCAATGGCGATAGATTCTAAAATTTCAATTTCTAATAAGCTGGGGCTTAATTCAGGGTGTTCATTAAAGAGTTGTTTAATAAAGGGCATAAATGAAGGGTGTTGAAAATGTTTAGCGGAAATATTGATTGCAACCGTCCATTCATATCCTTGCGCCTTCCAAGCAGAAATTTGTTTGATGGTTTCACGTGCAACCCACTCCCCTAGAGTAATAATTAAGTCGCTATTTTCAATATAAGGGATAAAGTCGTTAGGGTAAACTAAGCCTTTTTCTGCTGATTGCCAGCGAATTAAAGCTTCAAAGCTAGTAATGTCACCGCTTCGTAAGTTGACTTTGGGTTGGTAGTGCAGGACTAATTCGTTGTTTGCAATGGCTTGAGTAATATTAGTAAGGCATTTTTTTTGTTTTTCATAAAAAAGAGAGTCTTTATGGGAAAAAAATTCGATGCTATTTTTTCCTTGACGCTTTGACTTATGTATAGCCTGTTCAGCCTGACGTAATAAGTTGTCAAGTTCTTGGTCTTTATTAGTCAACTGAGTGATGCCGATACTGGAAAATATTTTTATCGAATCAGAGGAAAGCTCTAATTTATAGGGTTGGCTAATGTCATTTAGGATGGTTTTTAGCCTTTCTAATAACTGATCTTTAGAGTTTTCTAGCATAATCATTACAAACTCATCGCCAGCAACTCTAGAAACTATCCCATTTTCATGTTGATGTGATTGTAGTCTTTTGCCAACTTGCTTTAATAGTTGATCGCCTTTAGAAAAGCCATATTTATCATTGATGGATTTAAAATCGTCTAGATCAAAAATGCAGAGATATAGCTTTTGATGGTTATTTAAATTTTGCTGCAAAGATTTAAATTTTTCATTTAAAGTGTAGCGGTTAGGTAACAGGGTTAAAGAGTCATAGTTAGCTAAACTTTTTAAGGACTTGATTAATTGAAGCTCTTCAGTAATGTTTTTAGTTGTGATAAGAATTTGTTTAGTATCAGCGAGGTAGGCAAGTGACATATTTATGCTAATAGATTTACCATCCTTAACAATACTGGTTTTTTTAAAGTCTTCAACTCGTCCTTGTGTGATAACTTGTTGTATAACGTCTGTCATCGGTTGCCTGTCTGCTGGCGCGCTGAGTCTAATACAGTTTTTTGTGAGTAATTCTTGACGGGTAAATTCTGTCATGGATAGATAAGCAGGGTTAAAATCAAGAAAATTAGAGTCTAAATCTAAGAAGGCAACACCATCTTTACTGAGATTAAATAGCACTTCAAATCTGTTTTTGGCAAGAGGGGTTGAGGACGACATTGATTGACTACCTATTATTATTTATGGATCTTCTCCGCCATTATGACAAAAAAGAGATATTAAAGCACCATTTAACCTACGATACATAAGGCTTTCAACGACTTTATAATAAGGTAGGTAATATATGCTTAATATCCCTTTTTTGTCATAATGGCGGAGAAGAGCCGTTCAAATTTTAAAATTACTATACGAATCAATCTCTTAACCTATATATGCACAATCACTTGCAGGATTTAGGTTAGAGTAAAAGAGCTATGATTTGTTAGAACTTTTGTCAGTTTTTTCAAGAATTTTGTTTTTTTTGAAGGCTTTATCTAGGGTTACGTAGCTTTGCAAAATACCATAAGCCATGGTTCCAATAAGTAGACCGAGTAAAACAAAAAGTGCGGCTACTTTTCCCTCACCAATCATGGCGGGAATTGTACCAGGGCAAGAAGCGGTCATGCCCCAGCCAACACCAAATAATAATGCCCCTAAAGCCAAGCCTTTTTTATAAGGTTTACGCACAAAATCAATTTCTTTGCCGGTAGAAATAGCCTTAACACGATACTTTTTAAATAAAGTCACTCCTACGAAAGAGACAACAACTGCTGTTGCTATAACAATGACTAGTTGAAAATCTTCAAATAAAAACATTTTTGCATGATAATCATAAGTGGTTGCTCCCGCTCGACTCATTAAAAAGCCAAAAGAAATTCCCATGATTAAGCCGAAAAAGTGTTTACGGTAAGTCCTGATAAAGGATGTGAGGTAAAGTTTAATATTCTTTAATTCTGAAGTGTTTGGCATGATGTTATTCCTAAGTACCAAATAGCAATTGAGTAGTAATAAATGCACTCATAAAAAACACTCCACCTGCTAGTAAGCTGGGTGGGTTCATCATTGCTCCTCCAACCAGGGCGTGTCCTGTAGTGCAGGCACCAGCTAAACGGGCTCCAAACCCAAGCAAGGCTCCACCAAAAACCAACCATATAGCTTTGCCAGCATCAGTGGGGGGTAGAACACTATCGTACATTCCCATGCTAAAGCTGAGGTGCCAGCCTTCTGGAGAGCTTATTGCACTAAGAAACCCACCTATTGGAATGCCGATTAAGAACCATAGTGTTGAATTATTAAGGTTTTTGTATTTACCAACCTGAAAATATTCAATTTTTTTAGATAATAGACCACAAACATTACCATAACCAGTTGAGCAACCAGCCGGTTTACCCATTAACCAAAAGTGAACCATGACAAAAAAGCCCATTGAAATTCCAGCAAGCCATGCTGACCAGACAATTACTTCCATTTTTTATCCTAAATAATAACTACCTTAAATTTAGATTGTCCTGTTTAGGTAGGGCAGAGTCAAAAAGAGATTTTTTGAATGGTTATTAAATTAATTTATAACCTAAATCCTGCAAGAGCTTGTGCTATATGTGTGCAAGCACTTGCAGGATTTAGGTACAAGTGCAGGATTTTAGGCACTATCCTTCACAAGCCTTGCAGTTTCTTTTTTGATTAAGTTTTTGCGCTGCATTCATACTGTGCTGATAGTAAAGGGCTTTAATGCCAAGTTTCCATGCGGTAATGTAAAACTGATTAATGTCTTTAATAGGGGTGTCAGGATGTACCATTATATTAAGTGATTGACCTTGGTCAATGTAGGTTTGGCGTGTGGCAGCTTGTTCTATGATGCACATTTGATCAATTTCAGGAAAAGTTTTAAATACTTCTTTCTCTTCTTCGCTAAGAATGTCTAAATGTTGAACAGAACCATCTTGGTCTCTAATGCTACGCCAAACTTCTTTAGTATTTTGACCTTTAGATTCTAGTAACTCTTCTAGAAAAGGGTTCTTAATGGAGGTTTTAATTTTGGCAATATCTTTAACATAGCAGTTTGACCAAATAGGTTCTATGCCTTGCGATACCTGTCCTAAGATAAAGGCGGAAGAGGTGGTGGGGGCGATGGCATTTAACGTGGTATGGCGACGACCATAGCCTTGCAGTATTTCAGGTTCACCTAGTTCTTTAGCAAGCTGAGCAGAGGCAAGGTAGGATTTTTTTTCAATAAGCTTAAATATTTCCAAATTTAACTTAGCAGATTCACGACCTTCCCAAGGTAGCATTTTAGATTGCAATAACGAGTGCCACCCCAGTACGCCTAATCCTAGAGCACGATTGGATTTAGCAAACTGATAAGCTTTTTCCATAAACAAGAAAGTAAGCTGATCTTCACGCTCTGCAGAATCCCGTAGAGCTTCTAGTTTTTCAAGAAACTCTGTAATAACGGCATCGAGAAAATATACTAGGGTCTCTACGGCATCAGTATCTTTCCACTTGTCGTAATGCATAAGATTAATCGAAGAGAGCACACAAACGAAAGACCATTTCTCATTGGTCGGTAGCATAATTTCGGTGCAGAGGTTGCTAGCACGAATTTTAAGGTTACGATCTTTGTAAACATCGACAGTATTATTAGCATTATCGGTGAATAGAATGTAGGGATAGCCCATTTCTCCACGACGTTGTAATACTTTTGCCCACAACATGCGTTTTTGTTCATCGCCATCGATCATCTGTTGCATCCAATCATCGGTAACGGTGATGCCGTGGGTTAGCTCCTGAATGGCGTTACCCTCAGTCCCTATATCTAAAAACTCATTAGCATCAGGATGGTCGATAGGTAAATAGGGAGCAAAGCGTCCTCGGCGTACCGAGCCTTGGCTAACCACGTCGACCATGGTTTCAAATAACTGCATAAAATGAGCTGCACCAGAAGACTGACCATCATTCTTAATTGGAGCGCCACGGTGACGGAGATGACCAAAATAACCAGAAGTTCCTCCGCCAAGCTTGGACATCATGCCAATTTCTCCTTGGGTAAAAAGAATGTCGCCAATGTCGTCGTCTATATTAGAGCCATAACAACTAACGGGCAAACCTCGTTTTTTGCCAAAATTAGACCAGACAGGAGAAGCAAGAGAATAGTAACCTTCTTCCATATAGCCATAGAACTTATCGCTAAAACCTGCGATTCCTAGAATAGATTCTGCTCGGTCGGCAATTTCTCTAATACGTTCTTCAGCACTGATACCTTCTTCTAAATATCCACCAGACAGGAATTTTCTACTATTTTCAGTTAACCATTTCATTGTTTTTTATCCCACCTAAATCCTGCAAGTGATTGTATATATGGCGTAAGATATTGATTTGTAGAGTAATTTTAATTTGAGCGGAATACTTGTTGATATTCCCGAAGAATTAAAATTTGCTATACGAATTAATAGCTTACGTCAGATGTGTGCAAGCACTTGCAGGATTTAGGTTCCATTATTTTGAGCTTTTAAAAAAGATCGTCGCTAGTGACGCTTTTGCTACGTTTGTTGTAATTAATCGAGCGTTTTACAAAAAAATCGCCATGTTTAGTGCCAATAATTTCATCATCAAACCATTCTGTTTGTTCAATTAGGGCTTGGTCTACACTAAATACCGGTTTAATATCAATACTGATGAGAGAGTCGTTAAAACGATTTTTAATAAATTCTTTTATTTGTTTTTTGGGAACAAAATCTAGTTCACCCTCTTCAAAAATCCAGTCAATGATTTGAGATTCGGCAGCGAAAGCTTGCTTGCATAAAGAACGTACATTTTGGTGATGCATATCATCAAACCAGTCTGGATTTTCGTGTTTGATAATTTGAATAAGATCTATACCAAAATTACCATGAATTTGTTCTTCTTTAGAGGTCGCTTCAACAACATTGGAAATCCCTTTAAGTAGATTTCTATGTTTATTAAAGGACATAATAATTAAAAATTGTGAAAACAAAGAAACGTGTTCGATAAATAGAGCGAAAAGCAAAATAGACTCGGCATATTCTTGGTTTTCATCGCTATTAGAATTTTTAAGGGCAGAATCTAAATAACGCACTCGATTCATGATTACTGGGTTGTCTTTAAGATTAGCAAACTCTTCGTTTAAACCTAGAATTTCTAGTAGATGAGAATAGGCATCAAAATGTCGCACTTCTGACTCTGAAAAGGTTGCTCCAATAGAGCCTATTTCTGGTTTAGGCATCTTATTATAAATATTGCCCCAAAAGCTTTTTACTGCGACTTCAATTTGAGAAATAGCCAGCATGGTACGCTTAATTGCTTCCCGTTCTGGATGAGTTAATATGGTTTTAAAGTCTTGAATATCACTGGTAAAGTTAAATTCTGTATGAATCCAGTAGGAGTGTCGAATTGCATCGACATATTCTAGTAACTCTGGATATTCATAAGGTTTGAGATTAATACGTTTTTCAAAAACATTATGTCTACGTTTTTCTGCTTGGCGTTCACGATACAGAATATACGCCTTGGCTGCGGCATGAAAATTAGCAATCATCAGCTGTTCTTCGACAATATTCTGCACACCCTCTATCGACGGGGTATATCTAGTGTCAGTTTGCTTCATATGCACCAGTATACGAACTACATCTTGAGTAACGGCTTCAGCCTCTTCACGAGAGCCATTTTCGACTGCCACCATAGCTTTAAAAATAGCATGGGTAATTTTTTCCTCTTTAAAAGATTTAAGAGAACCGTCTCGTTTAATGACATGAGTAATATGCATATCTATATAAGCCTAATTGATAGTGGGTAGTTGTTTTTTTATGCTCTAAAAATTTAACCTAAATCCTGCAAGAGCTTGATTCATATAGCGAACTTTAATTCTTCGGGAATATCAATAAATATCCCATTCTAATTAAAATTACTTTATAAATCAGTGTCTTAAGCTCTGTATATTAACAGCTTGATACAGGGTTTAGGTTTAAATATTTTATGTAAAGACCGGAGAGAAAGCTTGTTATTCTATCAAAAACAAGCAATTTAAGTAGCGAAATCTTCTGGATCATATCCAAGATTGGGTGCTAGCCAAGTTTCGGTTTTTGCAATGCTCCAATTA
>CAZRMK010000023.1:0-22107 GCA_964601165.1 uncultured Piscirickettsiaceae bacterium
GCTAGCTATTACGACGCATTTAACGAAACTTGTAGCACATTTTTTCTCAGTAAAATTCTAATCGCGGTTATTAAGTTATTCCTTAAAGGCTTCAATATCCTTTTTCTTGCAAAGATTTCATTAAATTTTTGTAACTACTCAGCGTAATTTTTACTAAAATACTAGTCTATTGATTTTTAAGGGTTTTATTTTTTGTTGGTTTTAAAATCTTATGTTTTTAAGATTCTTGACCTTATATAAATCAATGGGTTACAAGTTAAATAAAAAATACGCTGAGTAGTTACAAATTTTTATTAGTTTTTACCCTGATGTATAACTTATTAAGTTTACCCCTCATCTGTCAATCTTTATAATGAATCTTTAATATATAAACAACAGACTATTTACGCTTTATAATAGGTGCTTTTGTATGTCTAATACTATGATGTATAAGTATTTTTTATTTTTGCATGATGAAGGTAATTAGTCGTAATGAAAAAAACAAATCAGCCTATAAGATATATTTATCTTAAGGGTGTGAAAATAGAAATTATTGGAGTCTTATTTTTCTATTTAGGTAAAAACTTATGGACAGTTAGTGATTTCTTACATTTTTTTACTTGTTATAGAGTAAAATTTATCTCATTTTTCTTTTACACGTCAATTTGTGTAAAGATTTCTACAAAAATTTTAGTAAAGGTAAAAAGCATGCGTATTTTACAAGAAGCTTTGACATTTGATGATGTTTTATTAGTGCCAGCACACTCTACAGTGTTACCTAATGAGGTTTCCTTAAAAACCCGATTAACGAAGAATATTGAGCTGAATATTCCCTTTGTTTCTGCGGCAATGGATACCGTCACTGAAGCTCGTTTAGCCATTTCAATGGCGCAAGAAGGGGGGATAGGGATTGTGCATAAAAACATGAGCGTTGCAGAGCAAGCTTATGTAGTCTCTAAGGTTAAAAAACATGAACATGGCGTAATTTTAGAGCCAATCACCGTTAAAGTCACAGATAGCATTGATGATGTAATGAAAATTACTCAACAAAATCGTATTTCTAGTGCTCCTGTGATGGATGGTAATAGTTTGGTTGGTATCGTAACAAGCCGGGATATGCGTTATGTAACAGATATGAATAAGTCTGTTTCGACTATTATGACGCCTAAAGAAAAATTAATTACGGTTAAAGAAAAAGAAACCCCTGAAATTGTTTTAGATTTATTACACGAGCATCGTCTAGAACGTTTATTGGTAATTGATGATAGCTTTGTCCTTAAGGGGATGATTACGGTTAAAGATATGGCGAAGTCTTCTTCTCATCCAAATGCTTCTAAAGATTCTAACGGACGTTTGATTGTAGGAGCAGCGGTTGGTACTGGTGCTGATACCTCGGAACGGGTTGAGGCTTTGGTGAAAGCAGGTGTTGATGTAATTATTGTTGATACCGCACACGGGCATTCTCAAGGTGTATTAGATAGGGTTAAGTGGTTGAAAGAAACTTATCCTGATATTGACGTGATCGGTGGCAACATTGCCACCGCCGAGGCAGCACTTGATTTAGTGGCGGCTGGTGCAGATGCTGTTAAAGTTGGGATAGGCCCTGGGTCTATTTGTACTACTCGTATTGTGGCAGGGGTTGGTGTTCCACAGCTTACGGCGATTTCAAATGTTGCTGAGGGCTTAAAAGGCACAGGAGTGCCATTAATTGCAGATGGAGGCATTCGTTTTTCAGGAGATGTCTCAAAAGCTTTAGTCGCAGGTGCTGCAGCGGTGATGCTAGGAAGCATGTTTGCTGGAACAGAAGAAGCTCCTGGGGAAGTTGAATATTATCAAGGACGTGCTTATAAATCTTACCGTGGAATGGGGTCATTAGGAGCTATGTCACAAAAACAAGGTTCATCTGATCGTTATTTTCAATCTTCTAATGCAGCGGATAAATTAGTGCCAGAAGGAGTAGAAGGTAGAGTTGCCTATAAAGGCCCTTTAACGCCTATCATTCATCAGCTGGTTGGAGGAATTCGTTCATCCATGGGCTATACTGGCTGTAAAGATATTGCAGAATTTAATGCTAAGCCTTCTTTTGTTCGTGTTACAGGCGCAGGAATGGCTGAAAGTCATGTGCATGATGTAACGATTGTTAAAGAAGCCCCTAACTATCGTATTTAAATCTATATCTAAATTCTGCAAGTGCTTACACTCTTATTCTGCATAATCACTTGTAGGATTCAGCTTAGAGATTATTTGATTTTCTAACCCTAATCCTCTTAAACTTTTTGGAATCCCCTATGTCAGAACACAACCTTCATGATCACCGTATTTTAATCTTAGACTTTGGTTCTCAATATACTCAGTTGATTGCTCGACGCATTCGTGAAATTGGGGTGTATTGCGAAGTAGAACCTTGGGATATTGATACTAAAGATGTGGTGGATTTTGGTGCTCGAGGAATTATTTTATCGGGAGGTCCTGAAACCGTGATAGGAAATGATTCTCCTGTTGCTCCGAAGGTAGTATTTGACTTAGGGGTGCCTGTTTTAGGTATTTGCTACGGTATGCAAACCATGGCAGAACAGCTAGGAGGTAAAGTTATTAGTGCTAACGAGCATGAATATGGCTATGCTCAAGTTCGTGCTCATGGTCATACCAAATTGTTAAAAGATATTGAAGATGAAGTAACTCCTGAAGGTTATGGCATGCTAGATGTGTGGATGTCACACGGCGATAGAGTTGATAAAATGCCAGCAGGCTTTAAATTGATGGCAAGTACCACAAGTTGTCCTATTGCAGGAATGGCGAATGAAGAAAAAGGCTTTTATGGTATTCAATTTCATCCAGAAGTGACTCACTCCAAGCAAGGACTACGGATGCTGGAGCGTTTTGTAGTACATTTATGTAGTTGCGAAAGATTATGGACAACGGATAATATTATTGAAGACAGCATTAAGCGTGTACGAGAACAAGTAGGCAGTGATCAAGTTATGCTAGGGCTTTCAGGCGGGGTAGATTCTTCTGTAGTTGCTGCTTTATTACATAAAGCTATTGGTAAGCAGTTAACTTGTGTGTTTGTTGATCATGGGCTATTACGTTATCAGGAAGGTGATAACGTAATGGCAATGTTTGCAGAGAATATGGGCTTGAAAGTAATTCGTGTTAATGCTGAAGATCGTTTTATGGAGGCTCTTGCTAATGAAGCGGATCCTGAAAAAAAGCGCAAAATTATTGGTCATGAATTTATTAAAGTTTTTGAAGCTGAGTCAAATAAATTAAAAGGGGTAAGTTGGTTAGCTCAAGGTACTATCTATCCTGATGTTATTGAATCTGCCGGTTCTAAAACAGGAAAAGCCAAGGTTATTAAATCTCACCATAATGTGGGAGGATTACCTGAAAATATGAAAATGTCTTTGATTGAGCCTCTGCGTGAATTATTTAAAGATGAAGTTCGTAAGTTAGGCGTCGCTTTAGGTTTGCCTTCTAAGATGGTGTATCGACATCCTTTTCCAGGCCCTGGTTTAGGGGTGCGTATTTTAGGCGAGGTTAAAAAAGAGTATGCTGATATTTTGCGTTTAGCCGATCATATTTATATTGAGGAATTGGAAAAGTGGGGCTGGTACGATAAAACCTCACAAGCTTTTGCGGTTTTTTTACCTGTGAAGTCAGTTGGAGTGGTAGGAGATGCCCGTCGTTATGATTACGTTGTGGCATTACGGGCAGTAGAAACGATAGATTTTATGACTGCTCGTTGGGCTCATTTGCCTTATGAATTTTTGGAACATGTTTCGGGACGAATTATTAATGAAATCCCACGAATTTCACGTGTAACCTATGATATATCATCTAAACCTCCTGCAACTATTGAGTGGGAATAGGCTGTTGTTTTATGAGTACTCAGGAGAAAATAACTAGTTGTGAGGATGGGTTAGATCAAGAAGCACAAGATGTTTTTTGGATGGGCTATGCTATGCAACTTGCCACTAAATCTGAACGACTAGGAGAAGTTCCTGTGGGTGCAGTTTTGGTCGCTGGATTGGATAAAGTTGCAGAAGGCTTTAATCTTTCTATTCAGAATCATGATCCTACGGCACACGCTGAAATGATCGCTTTAAAAGCAGGAGGAGAGGCATTAAAAAACTATCGTTTAATCGGGTTAACTTTATATGTCACCTTAGAACCTTGTCCTATGTGTGCGGTGGCAATGGTGCATGCAAGAATAAAACGAGTAGTTTATGGAGCAAAAGATTTAAAAACAGGAGCAGTTGATTCTGTCTTTCAACTTACTCGTTCAGATAACTTGAACCATAAAGTTTTATCTACATCGGGAGTTTTGGAGCAAGATTGTTCATTGCAAATAAGTAGATTTTTTAAAAAGCGACGAGCAGAAATAAGATTACAAAAGTAATTTTGAAGATAGATTGATGGCCCTAATCCGCAAGTAGAAAACTGGCATCTAGCACCATTCCTTGCCCGCTATGCATTTACAAAAAATACCCGCTTAACCTATGGGTGAAGCTAAGATTTTTTGCAAACGCCTAGCGAACAAGGGCTAGCACTGTATATCCAATCTCTACTTGCGGATTAGGGGACGAAACTAAGGTTGCTAACCTATAAAATAAATGAGATTATGGTTCTCTTGCAAATGTCTCTATTAAACCCTAATCCTGCAAGTGCTTGCACATACAGCACAAGCTTTTGGTTAGTATAGATAATTTTAATTCTTCGGGAATATCAACAAATATTCCTCTCTAATTAAAAGCACTCTACAAATTAATGTCTTGCACTTTATATACAATTACTTGCAGAATTTAAGTAAAAATTAAATCAGGATCATTGAAATTATTATGCAAACAAGTGTTGATCCTGCTGAAGGTATTACAACCATCAAAATTTTACCTGGTGAATTTTATGTTACACGTGAAAATGAAAGGATTGAAACAATTTTAGGGTCTTGTATTGCTGCTTGTGCAAGAGATCCTATTACTGGTGCAGGAGGCATGAATCATTTTATGTTGCCGGTAGATAAAAATAGCACAGGAGCATTGGAGCTTTCTAATGCTAACCGTTATGGTAACTATGCTATGGAAAATTTGGTTAATGCTTTATTATCTAAAGGGGCAAAAAAAGAGCGCTTAGAATTTAAAATTTTTGGGGGCGGACGTATCATAAATGCTCAATCCAACATAGGTTGGTATAATATTGGCTTTGCATTTGATTATATTTATACGGAGGGCTTTAAAGTGATTTCTCAAGATATCGGAGATATCTATCCTAGAAAAGTTTTGTTTTACCCAAACACAGGTAGAGTAAGAGTACGAAGATTAAATGCAATGCATAATCAGTCATTAGCATCGGAAGAATCACGTTATAGTCAAAAAATTGTAACCAAGCCTGTTGAAGGCGATGTAGAACTTTTCTGAGGAAAACATTATGGACATGATGGAAACATTTCGACAAACTTATCTAGAAGAAAGCTATGAAGGATTAGACCTTATGGAAACGGGGCTTTTAAACTTGCCTCCAGGTGTTCCTGATAATGAAAAGATTAATGAGATTTTTCGAGCTGCCCATTCTATAAAAGGCGGCAGTGGTACTTTTGGTTTTACTGAAATTGCAGGTTTCACCCATGTATTAGAAACTCTATTGGATGAAATGCGTGATGGGCAACGTGAGGTAACACAAAAAGCTATTGATGTAATGTTGTCTGCGGTTGATATCCTGAGGGATATGCTGATGAAATTGCAAAATCATGAGCCTATTGATGAAGTTCGTGCTGGAGAAGTACAATCTCAGCTTGAAGAAATTTTAGGTATTTCTACTTCGAAATCAACAGAGTCTGTTAGCGAAGAAAACAATGCGGTAGAAGTGTCAGATGAGGGTGAGTTGATATGGAAAATTAGTGTTGTTCCTGAGCCTGAGTTGATTCAAACAGGAAATGAACCAATTAGAATTTTTCGAGAGCTGGCTACACTGGGAAATCTTGTTGTGACAGCAAATG
This sequence comes from uncultured Piscirickettsiaceae bacterium, assembly GCA_964601165.1. GTDB lineage: Bacteria > Pseudomonadota > Gammaproteobacteria > Thiomicrospirales > Thiomicrospiraceae > Thiosulfativibrio. Next base: position 5,972 of record CAZRMK010000023.1, read on the forward strand.
ATGAGAAGTTACCTGATGTGGAAGATCTCAACCCAGAAAATATTTTTATTAGCTGGGAACTTGAGCTAACGGGAGAAGGAATCTCTTTGGAGGAGGTTAAAGAAGTTTTTGAATGGATTGATGGTGATGGTGCAACGGTGACTATTGTTGAGCCAGAGAAGAGCGTCACGCCTGCTGCCCCTACCCCTGTTGCTAAAGAAGTGGAATCTAAGCCTAAACCTAAACCTGTTATTAAACCTGCTAAGGCTGAATTAACTTCTAGTAAAGCTGCTGTTAAACCAGCTAGTAAACCTAAGGCAAAGCCAGAAGGATCTATTCGTGTAGATTTGAGTAAAATTGATCAAATGGTCAATTTGGTAGGAGAATTGGTTATTACTCAATCTATGTTAAGCCAGTTTGGTGAGAAAGCTGAACAGTCAGGACAAAATCAAGAAAATAACGAGGCTGATTTGGAGTGGGTTGATAAACTCAAAGAAGGATTATCACACCTAGAGCGTCATACCAGAGATCTGCAAGAAAGTGTAATGAATATTCGTATGCTTCCTGTCAGTTTTGCTTTTAATCGTATGCCTCGTATTGTTCATGATGTCAGTCAAAAGCTAGGTAAAGAAATTGAATTAGTGATGGAGGGGGAAGGAGCTGAATTAGACAAAACTATGTTAGAAGCTCTAACAGACCCCTTGGTTCATATTGTTCGTAACTCAATTGATCATGGTATTGAATTGCCAGAAGTTCGCATTGCAGCAGGCAAACCTGCAAAAGGAACTGTTAAAATGGCAGCTTTTCATCAGGGAGGCAATATTTTAATTCAAATTACTGATGATGGGGCAGGTATTGATACTGATTTTATTCGATCTAAGGCTATTCAAAAAGGAGTCATAGACGAAGATCAAAAGCTGTCTAAAGAAGAAATTATAGATTTAATATTTCATGCAGGGTTTTCAACCGCTGAAGTGGTGAGTGATGTTTCTGGTCGCGGTGTTGGGATGGATGTTGTCCGTCGTAATATTAAAGGCTTAGGGGGTTCAGTTGAAATACAAACAGAAAAAGGCAAAGGCAGTATCTTTACAATTCGTTTACCCTTAACTTTAGCAATTTTAGATGGTCAGCTAGCCACCGTAGGATCGGAAACTTATGTCTTTCCGTTGGTATCAATTATTGAATCTATTCAAGTAAATAAAGAACACATTAAATCAGTTGCAAGCAATACCGAGCTTTATAAGCTAAGAGATAGCTATATTCCAGTAATTCGTTTACACGACAAGTTCGGAATTAAGGATGCAAAAACTGATTTAGCTGACGGCTTATTAGTTGTGGTTGAAGATAGTGGTAAAAGGGCAGGTATTTTTGTTGATGATTTATTGGGACAACAGCAAGTAGTGATTAAAAGTTTAGAAACTAATTTTATGAAAGTAGATAGCGTTGCTGGAGCAACTATTCTTGGTGATGGCAGCGTTTCACTTATTTTAGATGTCGCTGATACCGTTGCTTCTCATAAAGGGGGGCGTTATCAAAATACCAAGGTAGCGTCGTCTGCTTAAAAAGAGAAATGTTTTTTTAGAATTTAGGTAAAACAATTAATTAGGAGTAGTATGTCTCACGAAAATGAATATGCATTGGGTGCAAAAGAAGTACAAGAAACAATTTTAATTTTAAATCTATCGGTTGCTCAAATTGATCTATCGATTACCGAAGGTGATAATTCAGTAAATACGTTAATTGATTCTTTTACTTTTATGTCCAGTCATATAGAATCTATTCAAGAATCTAGCCGATTAATTTCAGGACTTTTGAAAGGCTCCCAAGAATTAAAAGAACACAATGATTCTCTATTGTTGCAGACAGGGGATCTTGCTGAAAAAATGCAACAAGCAATAATTGCTTTTCAGTTTTATGACAAATTAAGTCAGCGTTTAGAGCATGTTTCTAAGGGCTTAATAGGTCTGTCTGAGATCGTTTCCAATGAAATGCATGTTACGAATGAATCTCAGTGGAAAACTTTTAGAGCCGATGTACGCAAAGGCACTACCATGCGTGAAGAGGAAGAATTGTTTGAATTGATTTTTGATAAAAAGGTTCCTGTTAAGGAAGCTATTGAAATAATGAAAGTTCGTATGATTGAGCGGATGAAAGGAGAAGTTTCTCAGAAAGATGAAGATGAATTTGAACTTTTTTAGTAATACCTAAATTCTGCAAGCACTTGCAGGGTTTAGGTAATACCCTAATCCAAATATAGAAACGCTCTAGCTCCATAGAGATTTGAGTTGAGGTTAAAGATACTTGAATTTTAATAAACTTGTGCAATTAAGAAGTTCACATCCTGCTTGGCGATTATTGCGGGCAGATAATTCTCCCTTAGTTGCATCTTTTTTATACTCGGTGTTTATTGAAGCTAATTCTAGTAACTTTTTGCAATCTGAATTGATTGTTAAGTTAGATGATTTCTTGTATCAATTACGCTTAGAGCAGGGAGAAGATGCTTTTCCCAAGTCTTCTTATGCATATCTCGAAGATTGGGCACATAATGATCGTGGTTGGTTGCGTAAATTTTACCCTGCAAATTCTGAAGAAGCTGCCTTTGATTTAACGCCTGCTACTGAAAAGGCTTTAGTTTGGCTGGTAGATTTACAGGCTAAAAAGTTTATTGGTACAGAGTCTAGACTTTTAACTTTGTTTGATTTATTACGACAAATTGCCTTCGGATCTAACGAATCCCCTGAAGAAAAAATTGCGGAATTAAAGCTACAAAAGTCTAAGCTTGATTTGCAAATTTTAGCCCTAGAAAAAGGTGATGTGTCGGTAATGGATGCCAGTGCAGTAAAAGATCGCTTTATGCAGTTTAACCAAGTTGCACGAGAACTATTGGGAGATTTTCGGCAAATAGAACAAAATTTTCGAGAGTTAGATCAAACTGTGCGAGAGCAAATTGCCACTTGGGAAGGAACTAAGGGTGAGTTGTTACAGCAAATTTTTGGTGAACAAGATGCGATAATTGATAGTGATCAAGGCAAAACTTTTAATGCTTTTTGGGAGTTTTTGATGTCCTCGAAGAATCAAGAGGAGCTAGAGACTTTATTGCAACAGGTGCTAACTTTGGATGCGGTACAATCATTAGAGCCTGATTCTAGGTTGCACAAAATTCATTATGACTGGTTAGAAGTTGGTGGTCAAACTCAAAAAATGGTACAAAAACTTTCTTCCCAACTGCATAGTTTTTTAGATAATCAAGCCTATTTAGCAAATAAACTCTTAATGCAACAGTTAGAAGATGTATTACGCAAGGCAGTAGCAATAAAAGAAGACATTCCTCGTAGCTTAAATTTACCCAAAGAATTTGTTAGTTTTATCGAATTAGAATTACCAAATTTATCGATAAGTTTACCTATGGAACGCAAGCTGTTTAGCCCACCTTTAGCTCAAACTTTAACCACTAAAATCTCTAATGACTTTGGAGGAGCTGTAGATGTTTCTGCATTGTTTGATGAGGTTTTTGTTGATGAATTGCAATTAAAACAAAATATTACTAAATTATTACAAACTTCTAAGCAAGTTAATTTAACACAAATATTGGCATATTTTCCACTACAACTTGGAGTTGCAGAGCTAGTTAGTTATTTGTCTATAGCCACTAAAATAGATGATGAAAGCTCTTGGTGTACTATCGTTGATGATGATAAGCAGCATTTAATCAATTGGTATGATTTGGCTGGTAAATCCAGACAGGCATTGGTTCCAAATATAATTTTTACCCTGAAAGAGACCTAGATGTCACTAGAAACTAATAATTCAGTATTATCTATTTTATTAATTACTCTGTTAAAAGGAGTGTTATATCGAGATGAACAGGAAAAAAACTGGCAATGTCTAATGGATTTGCAAAATGAAGTTAAGCAATATATGGCAATGTTAGGTTTAGAGCTAATTGTTTTTGAAGACGAAGGCTTTGCTTGGCTAAAGTTATTAGATTCTAATGAAGAAAATCCTGAGATATCTGATTTACCTAAGCTAATAACTCGGCGACCGCTTAGTTATGTTTTGAGTTTATTATTGGTGGTTTTGAGAAAAAAATTACTTGAATTTGATGTTCAGTCATCGGAAACAAGGTTGATTTTAACTCGAGAAGAAATTATTGAACTAATGCAGCCATTTATTATTAAAGGTGATAATGAGGCTAAATGGCATGATCAGATAGCTGGTCAAATTAAAAAAGCCGTTGAAATGGGGTTTTTAAAGAGATTTAAAAAATCACAACAATTACAAGAAGTTTTGCCAGATACTTATGAAGTTCGAAGAATTATAGGGGCTTTTATAGATTCTCAGTGGTTACATGAATTTGAAGAAAAAATGGCAGAGTATAAGGCATATGTAAATAGTATTGAAGGCAAAGAGTTATGATGCAAGATGCTCTATTAGATTTTGTTGATGATAATCAGTTGGCAGGTTATCGATTACAGCAACTACAAGTTTATAACTGGGGAACTTTCAATAAACATGTTTGGACCTTAAATTTAGAGGGTAAAAATACTCTGTTAACTGGAGATATAGGCTCAGGAAAGTCAACTTTAGTTGATGCTATAACCACCTTGCTAGTTCCTGCTCATCGCATTGCTTATAATAAAGCTGCTGGAGCCTCTACTAAAGAGCGTTCTTTACGTTCTTACGTATTGGGTTATTATCGGGTTACTAAATCAGAACAGGGAGCTAAACAAGAAGGTTTAAGAGGGCATGATTCTTATAGTGTGATTTTAGGGGTTTTTTATAACCAAGGTTTTGACAAATGGGTAACTTTAGCGCAGGTTTTTTGGTTAAAAGAAGGGCATAATCAGCCAGCAAAATTATTTGTAGTTGCCGATAAAAAATTAAATATTGCCAAAGATTTTTCTAATTTTGCTGATTTTGGTAAAGATATTAAAGGGCTACGTAAGAAATTACAACAACAAGATTTTGTGGATATATTTGATAGCTATAAACCTTATGCTGCAGTATTTTGTCGGCGATTTGGGATTAAAAATAACCAAGCATTAGAGCTTTTTCACCAAACAGTCTCTATGAAGCAGGTAGGAGATTTAACTGATTTTGTTCGTGAACATATGCTAGAGGCAAATAGTTCAGCAGATATGGTACAAGATTTAATTTATCATTTTAATGATTTGAATCGTGCCCATGAATTAATTTTAAAGGCAAAACAGCAAATAAAATTATTAAATCCCATGCTTACTGATGGTAAAAAGTTTAACAAATTAACTGAAGAAATAACTACTTGGCAGCAAATAAAAGATGCCTTATATGGTTTTTTTGCACAACAAAAATTAGAGCTGTTAAATAATCGTCAAATAAATTTAACTAAGCAATTGAGCAAGATAGAGTAGATAGTTAAACAGCTTAATCAAGATAAAACACAACAGCAAGTGAGTAGAGATGGTTTAAAAGAAGCTATTTTTAAGGAAGGAGGCGCTAGGTTATCTAGATTACAAGAGCAAATAAAAAATGCTGAAATTTCTAAACAACAATGTTTAACTAAGTCGAATAAATATTCTAACTTATTACAATTATTAGACTTGAGAAAAGTTCATGATTTAGATGGCTTTAATGTTGTTAACAATGAGGTTATTAGTCTTAAAGAAACTTTAGATGTTAAGGAAGCTGATATAAATAATAGTTTGCAAGAACTAGAGTTTGTTCAACGCAGTCATAACGAAAAATTAAAAAGTTTAGATTTAGAGTTAGCATCTTTAAAATCTCGCAAGAATAATATTGATAGCCAGCAAATTAATATTAGACAACAGCTTTGCCAATACTTGCAAATAACTGAGGATAAGTTGCCTTTTGTCGGTGAACTAATTCAAGTTAGAGAGAGTGACTTGCAGTGGGAGGGTGCGATTGAAAGAATTTTACATAATTTTGCTCTATCTCTATTAGTTCCAGATGAGCTTTATAAACAAGTTTCTGCTTGGGTAGAAAAAACTAATTTAAAAGGCCGTTTGGTTTATTATCGAATTACTCAGCAAACTAAAAGCAATAATCAACAACTAGTTACAGCTAATTCTTTAATTCGTAAAATTGCAGTAAAGCCTGAAAGTGATTTTTATGATTGGTTAAAAGCACAGTTAGCTAAAAGATTTAATTATATTTGTTGTGAGCTTTTACAAGATTTTACTAGAGAAAAGCAAGCAGTTACTTTACAAGGGCAAATTAAATCGGTTAATAATCGCCATGAAAAAGATGACCGTCGAGATATTAATAATCGCCGTTTTTACGTGTTAGGTTGGAGCAATCAGCAAAAAATAGCTTTATTAGAGCAGGCTGCTAAACAATTATTAGCAGATATATCTGCACAACAACAGCTAATCAAGCAACAATTTAATGAATTAAAGGTGATTAAAAAACAACTAGAAACCTGTGTAAAATTAGCACACTATCAAGATTTTTCTGAATTAGACTGGGCAGGATGGCTTAAAAAAATTGAAACTTGGCAAGTTGAAAAACAAGAGATAGAAGAGAATTCTAATCAATTAAAGGTATTGCAACAGCAATTAGAAAAGTTAGAAGATGCTATTAAAACTACAGAAAAACAATTAAACGAGCAAAGTAAACTCCAAGGGAGCGTCAGTAGCCAGTTAAAAACAGCGATAGACAATATTGTAATTACCCAGCAAGAATTACAACAAGAACTAACCGCTAAAAATTATTCAGCTAACTTAGCAGAGATTTTAGAAAAACAGCAACAAAAATGGCAGTTGTCAGTGGCTAAACAAGTTGAGCATATTGCGAGCAAAGAAAGGCTTATGCATGAAAAAGTTCAATATGAAATCACTAAATTAAATGCTAAACAGCAAAGGTTAGAGAATAAAGTTAATAGTCAAATAAGAGAGTTTAGGTATCAATATAAAGCCGAAACCATAGAGCTATTAGATGATATTGTAGGTCTTGATGAATATAAAAGCTTATTTAGTCAATTACAAAAAGATGACCTGCCAAGGTTTGAGGCTAAGTTTAAAGAACAGCTAAATAAAAATATAATTAACCAAATAACCCATTTTTCGGTGAGCTTAAAACAAGCTCAGCAGGAAATAAAAACTCGGATTGATAAAATAAATCTTTCCCTATTTGCAATAGACTACAATCCTAATCGTTATATTCGTTTAGAACTAGCAAATAACTTAGATGTAGAAATAAAAAGTTTTTACCAAGAATTAAAAGTTTGTACTGATGGTACTTTCACTGGCACTGATGAAACTCCCTATGCGGAAGAAAAGTTTTTACAAGTAAAAGTTTTAATTGATCGTTTTAAAGGTCGAGAAGGCTATTTAGAATTAGATAAAAAATGGACAGAAAAAGTTACTGATGTGCGTAATTTCTTTTTGTTTTCGGCTTCAGAAAGGTGGCGAGAAGATGATACAGAATATGAACACTATAGTGACTCATCAGGTAAGTCAGGTGGGCAAAAAGAAAAACTAGCCTATACGGTATTGGCAGCTAGTTTAGCCTATCAATTTGGTTTGGAATTTGGAGAGGTTAAATCACGCAGCTTTCGTTTTGTGGTAATTGATGAAGCATTTGGTAGAGGTTCTGATGAATCAGCAAAATATGGTTTAGAGTTGTTTAAAATGTTAAATTTACAGTTATTAGTGGTTACCCCAAAACAAAAAATTCATGTTATAGAGCCTTTTGTCTCTCATGTGGGCTTTGTAAGTAATGCAGATGGCAGAGAATCACAGTTAAGAACTTTAAGTATAGAAGAGCATCTAGCAGAAAAAAATCGTCGCCAACAATTACTGCAAAAGATAACAATTAATGACTCCGCTAGCTGAAGTTAAAAGCAAGTTACAACGAAAATGGTATAAGTTATTTTTACCAGTATCTGTTATTGATTTAGGAGTTGATTCAGGGGTCGATTCAGAGCAAGTTTTTCCCTATCGTTTAGGGCTGAAAAAATTAAATAATCGCTATATTGCTGATAATTGGCAGGATGTAAAAACAACTGCTCAAAGTTATCTTGACTTGAAGCAGGTAAAAGTTAAATGGCAAGTTTTTCATACCGATTTTGGTAAGCAGCAATTACCTGTAGCTTTAGAATTTGCTAATTTAGAGCAGGTTGCTAATTGGTTACAGCGTAAGCTTGAACTTAAAGATTATCGAATTGCTAGTAAAAAAATAATTAAACACTATCCGCAGTTAAAAAACTGGTGCTTACAATATGCAGAAAAAGTTCTTAAATATCAAAAAGATTGGGCAAGGTTGTTATTAGTTATTGAGTGGTTTTTAATCAACCCCAGCCCACGATGCTATTTACGAGAAATTTGTTTGCCTAAAATAGATAGTAAGTTTATTGAACAATATAAAAAATTATTGGCAGAGTTGTTAACTGTATTGCGAGTTGATGATCTAGCAATAGAAAAAAACAACTTTGAACAAAAATTAGGCATAAAAACTAAACCAAATTTATTAAGGTTACGATTCTTGGGTCAGCAAAACATAGCAGGTCTCAAAGATATTCAAACCCCCTTAGCACAATGGCAGCAAATTGATTTGTTAGCACTAGGTATTAAGCAGGTTTTTATTACTGAAAATGAAATCAATTTTTTATCCTTTCCAAAACGAGATAATTCGGTGGTTATTTTTGGTAAAGGCTATGGCTTTTCCGATTGGAATTTATGGGATTCACTAAAGAAATTGCCCATTTATTACTGGGGTGATATAGATACTCATGGTTTTGCTATTTTAAATCAATTAAGAATGCAACTATCACAAACCAAATCTATCTTAATGGACGAGAAAACATTATTAACTTATAAGTTTTTTTGGGGAATAGAACAAAAACCTACCAATGCAAGTTTGTTGCAATTAACATTGCCAGAACAACAGCTTTATAAAAGATTAGTTAATAATCACTGGCAAGAAAAACTTCGATTAGAGCAAGAGAGAGTAGATATACATCGGGTTTATCAATTCTTACTGCTAGAGAGTATTTAGACCCAAATCCTGCAAGCACTTGCAGAATTTGGGTTAGGGTTAGGGTTGGATTTAAAATATTAAGATTGCCCCCTTGAAAAACACCCAACATACCTCTATTTATAATTTAAATTTTTATGTAAGTTCCCGATATCTTTTTAATTTAAAATGGAGTGTTGCAATGAGCCAGACAGAAACTCATGCGTTTCAAACAGAAGTAAAGCAATTATTAAAATTAATGATTAATGCTTTGTATTCAAATAAAGAAATTTTTCTACGCGAGTTAATTTCCAATGCATCGGATGCCTTAGATAAATTGCGTTTTGAAGCGGTCTCTAATGATAGCTTAACAGAGGGTGAAGCAGAATTAGCGATTGAGTTAACTTTTGATAAAGCAGCCAGAACTATTACCCTTGCTGATAATGGCGTGGGGATGACGCGTGATGAAGTAGTTGCCAATATTGGTACGATTGCTAATTCAGGTACTAAAAAGTTTTTAGATAGTTTAAGTGGTGATCAAGCTAAAGACTCTCATCTTATTGGTCAGTTTGGAGTGGGTTTTTATTCATCCTTCATAGTGGCTGATAAAGTCATTCTAACAACGCGTAGAGCTGGTGATGAAGTTGCTACAGGTACCTTATGGGTCTCAGAAGGAGAGGGCGAGTTTACCTTAGAAACTGTTCATAAAACTAAAAAAGGTACAGAAGTTGTGCTACATCTTAAAGAGCATATGGATGAGTTTTTAGAAGAATCACGTTTAAAAAATATTATCACAACTTATTCTGACCACATTAGCTTTCCTATTAAAATGATAAAAAGTGAGTGGGATGAAGAAGCTAAAGAAATGCAGCAAACAGAAGAGTTAGAGCAGGTTAACAAAGCAACCGCTTTGTGGACTCAGTCTAAGTCAAGTTTAACGGTAGAAGAATATAATAATTTTTATCAAACTATTTCACACGATTATGAAACTCCTTTGAGCTATATGCATAATAAAGTAGAGGGAACTCTTGAATACACTTCTTTGCTTTATATTCCTAAAAAAGCACCTTTTGACTTATATGACCGTGACCGTCGATATGGCTTAAAACTTTATGTTAAACGTGTATATATTATGGATGATGCCGAGCAGTTAATGCCTGCTTATTTACGCTTTATTCGTGGGGTAATTGATTCTGACGATTTACCTTTGAATGTTTCTCGTGAAATTTTACAGAGTAATAAGGTGGTTGATAAAATTCGTTCTGGTTCGGTTAAGCGTGTTTTAGATCAACTATCTAAGATGGCTAAGGCAGAAGATCAAGATGACTATAATGTTTTTTGGGATGAGTTTGGTAGCGTAATGAAAGAAGGAGTTGTTGAAGACTTCGCTAATAAAGATAAGATCGCAAATCTACTACGTTTTGCATCTACTGCTGATGAAAATAATACTGAACAACGGGTATCTTTACAAAGTTATGTCGATCGTATGCAAGAAAGCCAAGAATCTATCTATTTCATCTCAGCCGATTCACATGCGGCGGCAGTAGGTAGCCCTCATTTAGAAATGTTCCGTAAAAAAGACATTGAAGTTCTATTATTATCGGATCGTATTGATGAATGGTTGGTATCTCACCTAACAGAGTTTGATGGCAAGTCATTAAAGTCGATTACATCAGCAGATTTAACAGAATTTGCAGATGAATCACAACAAGATTTAACTGAAGATGAAAAGCAATCCCGTGAAGCTTTAACAGCAAGGGTTAAGTCTGCCATGGGAGATTTAGTCTCTGATGTGAAAATGACAACGCGTCTTACAGACTCACCTGCTTGTGTGGTGAATGCAGAAGGTGATATGACTGCCCATATGGCCAGAATGATGGAGCAAATGGGGCAATCAGTTCCTAAGCAAAAGCCAGTTTTAGAGTTGAATCCTGGACATGTATTGGTTAAAAAATTGGAAGGTTTGGAAGATGAATCTAAAATTAAAGAGTGGTCTTTATTCTTATTGGAGCAAGCTCAATTAGCGGAAGGAGATTCTTTAGAAAAGCCTGCTGAATTTATTAAGCGTATGAATAAATTATTAAGCGAAATTGTTTAAGTTTTTGTCCATAACTCATATAGAGCACCTCTAAAAACTAGTTTTTAGAGGTGAAACTGTCATGTGGCGTTTATTTTGAAGCTCAATTTATCTTGCTCTTGCTCTTTAGCAAGTTGTGCGAATTCAATTTCTTTTTGTTGGGTAAAATTAATAAGTTTTCTTCTATTCTCTTCACTAATTTTTTGAAACTCTAGAGAGACATTTGAGTGATTTCCTAATAGTGTATTTTTAGGGAAGATATTTACAATCTTACACCGTAATAAAATAGGGGACTGGTCTTTTAAGGGTTGGATAAGAATATCTAAAACATCAGTCTTTTTGAGACTTTCTTTAACGCTAAAAGAAATTCCGCTGGCACTGACGTTAACCATTCTTTGAGGAATAGTTTGGGATAAGTGCTTTTCATCTACTGTTTGCAATACAAAATCAATTTTGCTATTAATTGCAGTTAGAGCTGTCGCCATTAGATGACTTTTTTGTCCTATTTGGCTGATGATATCGTTAATCTGCTTATCTAGCTCTGCTAAGTCTTCTAAAAAGAATCTTTCAATATAGCTGGAGTCAAGGTCAGAGGGTAAGGGAGTATCTTTTTCTTCTTCAGTCGATAAAATATGATAATTACAGGGTAGCATGACATCAATTCTAAAAAATGAACGTTTATCCGTAGACATGTTTAAAAAAACCTTTGGAGACCTTTGCATGAAATAATTACGAGGTAAAAATTAGATAGATTTTGCTTTATTTTGCTTAAAAAAATATGTAATAGCTAGCTATTGCGTGTTTTTTTAAGTGAAAAAAGGTGAAATATAGCAATTTTTAACCGTAATTTATTTCGTGCAAAGGTCTCCTTTGTTATTTGAATTCTGATTTTAACTGGAATTCATTACTAAATAAAGCATAAACCAAATAAAGCATAAATTAAGCCAAAACATGAGTATCAACGTCGTTTACCAACGATTGCAATTTGTTCTTTTGCTTTGAGAATTGTTGGGGTTGGATGTTTATGTTGGTTTGGGTGGTCAAGATTATAATGTAGACCCCTGCTTTCTTGGCGTTTTAAGGCACTTTTTACCATGAGTTCTGCAACGAGGCTAAGGTTTCTGAGTTCTAAGAGATCGCTGTTAATTTTGTAAGCAAAATAGTATTCATTAATTTCTTCTTTTAAGATTCTAATCCGCTTTAAGGCTCTTTGTAGGCGTTTATCTCGTCGAACAATGCCTACATAGTCCCACATGACACGACGTAACTCATCCCAGTCATGACTAATGGTAATGCGTTCTTTGGGCTCGGTGACAAAGCTACTGTCCCACTCTCTAAGGCAAACAGGAGGGCGTTCTTTAAAGTGTTTGAAAATGTCTTGATAAGCGGTTTCGGCAAAAACTAAGCCTTCTATTAAGGAGTTGCTAGCAAGGCGATTAGCGCCGTGTAGACCTGTGTAGGCAGTTTCTCCTATGGCGTAAAGATTTTGAATATCAGTTTTGCCGTTTAAATCTGTGTGTATACCTCCACAAGTATAGTGGGCTGCAGGCACGACAGGAATAGGGTCTTTAGTTATATCTATGCCAGCCCTTAAACAGCGACTATAGATGGTAGGAAAGTGTTTAAGAATAAAGTTTTTTGATTGGTGAGTAATGTCTAAATACACACAGTCAATCCCGTGAGTTTTGAGCTGGTGGTCTATGGCACGAGCGACGATATCTCTAGGAGCGAGTTCTTTACGTTTGTCATAATCCCTCATAAAAGCGTAGCCATTAGGTAGGCGTAAAATTCCTCCTTCACCACGCACTGCTTCGCTTATTAAAAAGGAGCGGTCTTTGGGATGAAATAGACAGGTGGGATGAAATTGGTTAAATTCCATATTGGTTACACGACATCCCGCACGCCAAGCCATAGCAATACCATCACCTGTAGAGGTGTCTGGGTTACTGGTATATAAGTAAGCTTTGCTAGCACCTCCAGTTGCTAATATAGTGTAATTAGCCGTGATAGAGTGAATATTATTGGTTTTTTTATTTAAAACATAGCTACCAATACATGTTGTTTTATCTTGTGATAAGATCAAATCAATCGTCATATGATTGGGAAGAAGTTGAATATTAGAGTGCTTTTTTACTTCTCCAATGAGGGTGTCGATGACAGATTTTCCAGTATGATCTGCCGCATGAATTACGCGGCGATGGCTGTGACCGCCTTCTTGAGTTAGGTGGTAGTTATTGGTTTTTTGCTCTTTACTAATTTTCTGCTCTTTACTAAAAGGCACACCAAGTTCAATAAGTTCATAAATAGCTTGTGGTGCTCTTTCGGTGACCATGCGTATGGTTTCTAGACTTCCTAAGTAGGCACCTGCTGCTAAAGTATCTTGAATATGAGCATCGACAGAATCAAAGGGATCTATAGCGGCAGCAATGCCTCCTTGAGCATATTGGGAGCTACCTTCCTCTAGTTGGGATTTAGCCAGTAGGATAACTGAATAATGTTTCGCCAGTTTTAAAGCAATAGACAGACCCGATATACCGCTTCCTATTATTAGTATGTCTGCATTTAAATGAGATGAAGATGATTGCAATGTATTATCTTTTTATAATTATGACTTGAATATTGAGCATAATGTTACCATAAAATAAAGTCATATTAACTTAAGGAGCCCCTGAGTAACTAACTTGAAATTCTGCGGGTCTTCTATCTAGTCAATTCTAGGCATGTTTTGCAGGTAATGGTTATTCCATTATCAAGAAGCATAACGACGAAGTGACTAGATAGAAGCCCCACCCTTCGGTGGCTTAGCCAAGTTTTACACACCGTCGTTAACATTTTTTACAATAGCTAGCTATTATTGCAAAATGTTGCCTAGTTGTGAAAAACTTGGCGTTGCCAGAATTCAAATTAGTTATTTAGGGACTCTTTAAGACCATAGGGTTTACACACTAAGACCTTTCTAAAAAAGGTCTAGCATTTTAAAAAGGAATTATTTTGAACCAGTCGGTAAATTTAAAACCTCAGGCATCGGATTTAAAAACAGAGTTAGAATCTGTTGGCAGAGTGGTTGCTGTAGAACTTGGTTTTGCTTATGTAGTAACTCAGAGCCAAACAGGTTGTTCTGGTTGCGAGTCAAAAAAAGTCTGTGGTACTGCAACTTTAGCACAATTATTTGCTCCTAAGTCTAAAGCACCATTAAAAGTAGTAGATTCACTAGGGGTAAAGGTGGACGATAAAGTGTTGCTTACTTTAGATGAGTCACACTTAATTAAATATTCTTTTATGGCTTATGGTTTACCCTTACTTGGACTATTTGTTGTAGCAGGGGTGTTTCAAGCTGTATTTTATCCCGTCTTTCAAAATGATGCTCCCGCTATTCTAGGTGGTTTTTTAGGGCTAGGACTAGGCTGGATTTTAACTAGAAAATTTTATCAACCAATATATCCCGCATTAAAAGAAATTATGACTGGAGAATCTGATAATGAAAATAAAAAATAGCAAAAATAGTTTAGCCCTGCTTAAAGGTAGGTATTTAATTTTATTTGTAGTTTTGTTATTGCCATTAGCTGTGCAGGCAAAAGCAAAACCAGAGGTTGTTGTTGCTTTACCTGACTTTAGTGTTTTGGCAGCAGAAAATCGTCATGTTGTGGTTAATATTCGTACCACGCGAATGGTTACTCCTCGTGCTCGTAGTAGAGGAACAACACCGTTTGATAATATGCCGGAGGAAATGTTACGTCATTTCTTTGGTTTACCTCGTGGACATTCTCTGCCAAGAGAGCAGCAAGATCAAACTCCTAGAAGGCAGGCGAATTCATTAGGGTCGGGTTTTATTATTAGTGCCGATGGCTATATTGTTACCAACCATCATGTTATTAAAGGTGCTGATAATATTTTGGTTAAAATGAGTGATCGAGTTGAATTGAAAGCTACGCTGGTTGGAACAGATCCACGAAGTGATATTGCTTTGTTAAAGGTTGAAGCAGATAATTTACCTTTTGCTAAAATCGGTCAATCTAAAAACCTAAAAGTTGGACAATGGGTTTTAGCGATAGGTTCCCCTTTTGGCTTAGACTTTACGGTTACTCATGGAATTGTCAGTGCATTAGGTAGGTCTTTACCTGATGATACTTATGTGCCTTTTATACAAACTAACGTTGCCATTAATCCAGGGAATTCTGGGGGGCCTTTAATTAATATGAATGGCGAAGTGATTGGAGTTAATTCGCAAATTTATAGTAAAACAGGGGGATCAATGGGATTATCTTTTTCAGTTCCAATTGATTTAGCTATGCATGTTGTAGAGCAATTAAAAGAAAAGGGTAAGGTTGAAAGAGGATTCTTAGGAGTTCAGATACAAGAGGTTAGTGCAGAGCTTGCAAGATCATTTGGAATGGTTCGCCCTAAAGGAGCTTTAGTTGCTGGACTGGTTAAAGGTGGTGCGGCAGAGGAAGCTGGAGTTAAGCCTGGTGATATAATTTTAAAGTTTGATGGTAAGGAAATTAAGCGTTCAGCAAGTTTACCCCCAATAGTCGGTAAAACTCCTTTAGATAGAAAAGTGACTATGTTGGTATTGCGTAATGGTGTGGAAAAGACTTTAAGAGTTAAGGTTAAAGCCTTGAGTGAAGCAGAAGAAACCAAGATTTCTGAATCAACATCTACTGATAATTTGTTAAATGCTAAAGTTAACAATATAGATCCAAAAGCTTTGGAAGCCGCTGGTGTCAAATTTGGGGTACGAATTATTAAAGTTGAAGCTGGGGTAGCAAGAGAGGCAGGTTTGCGAGCGGGAGATATTATCGTTACGCTTAATTTTAAAGCTGTTAAATCGGTTGAAGACTTAAATAAAATATTAGAGGCGGCGCCAAAAGGACAAGCTTTACCTGTTCGAGTAGTAAGAAATAACCGCTCATTATTTTTACCTTTAGTTTTGCAGCAGGTTGAAAAATCAAGTCAAAATTAGGAGTCTAAATTCTTACCTATATCCTGCAAATGATTGTACGTATATAGGCTAAGCTATTAATCAGTATAGCAATTTTAAAATATGAACCTATCCTTACTTGTAATAGGTGAGAACACTACTGTCCGATTAAGAAACCAACCAAAGTAATAAGAGCCTGAATCCATAGGT
>CAZRMK010000024.1:0-21918 GCA_964601165.1 uncultured Piscirickettsiaceae bacterium
TATGTTTTACGGGGGAATTGAGGGGAAAGTGTCATAATGGCGGAGAAGAGCCTAAAAAACACTCAATAGTCAGCTATTAAGCTTATTTTTTAAGCAAAATCTAGTAAAATCTATCTCATTTTTAGTTTGCATCACATTTGTGGAAAGGTCTCTATGAAAATTCTTTTATCTAATGATGACGGTTATTTTGCGCCAGGAATTGAGATTTTGTCTCAGACTATTAAATCTCATGCTCTTTGTGAGGCTTTAATTATTATTGCTCCAGACCGTAATCGTAGTGCTGCCAGTAATTCTCTCACCTTATTGAATCCATTAAGATCTACAGAAATTTCGCCACATGTTTATAGTATTAACGGTACGCCAACTGACTGTGTTCATCTGGGTGCGAATGGAGCAATAGAGTTTGAGCCAGATATGGTAATTTCAGGCATTAATGCTGGGGCAAATATGGGGGATGATGTCATTTATTCTGGAACTGTTGCGGCCGCTACTGAAGGACGGTTTTTAGGTAAACCTTCTATCGCTATTTCATTATGTGGCGAGCAGTATTTTGAAACTGCCGCTAAGGTTTTGTCTCAAGTTTTGACAGAATTTAACCAACTCGCAATTGAAAAAAATACTATTCTTAATATTAATGTCCCGGATGTTCCTTATTCTGAATTAAAAGGCGTCCAAATTACTAGATTAGGCAGTAGACATTCTTCTGAAAAAGTTGTAAAAGGCGTTGATCCCAGAGGCTTGCCTTTATTTTGGATAGGGCCAGCAGGTGAGGCAGAAGATGCTTCGCAAGGTACAGATTTTTATGCTATTGAAGCGGGATATGTTTCTATCACACCATTACAAATTGATTTAACTAATTACAAGATGCACAGTTTGCTACAAGACTGGGGGCAGCATTTTCAACTAGAAAATTAGGTACATCTTAAAGTATGCCTTCCATTTTACAAGAAACCATTATATACCCTAATGAAGCTTTTAAATTAAATCAAGGTCTTGGCATGACTTCGCAGCGTACCCGTGATCGTTTGGTAAGCCGTTTGTCAGAAGAGATAAAAGATTTAGCGGTATTAAATGCGATTAGAGTAACCCCGCGTCATTGTTTTTTAGACGAAGCAATGGGTACTAGAGCTTATGAGAATACAGCTCTTCCTATTGGGTTCGGGCAAACTATTTCTCAACCTTTAATCGTCGCAAAAATGACTCAATGGTTATTAAAAACCGGTAGTGTTACTAAAGTTCTGGAAATTGGAACTGGATCAGGTTATCAAACGGCAATTTTAAGCTTGTTGGTTAAACAAATTTATTCAATAGAAAGAATTGAGCCCTTGTTGCACAAGGCTAAACGGGTATTGCAAGCCTTACAAATTGAAAATGTTAAATTTGACTTAAATGATGGACATTGGGGTTGGCCAACACAGGCTCCTTTTAATGGTATTATTTCAGCTGCATCTCCCTCTAAAGTACCAGAAGAGTTGTTTTTACAACTGGTAGAAGGGGGGAGATTAGTGATGCCAGTCGGTGATGAGCAGCAATGGCTGTATGGTTTTGTTAAAACTTCAACAGGTTATACTGAAGAGTGTCTTGGAGAGGTATTATTTGTCCCGATGAAGAAAGGAATTGAGAAGTGAAGATTTTTACCAAAATTTATGATCAAATGATGCGTTGGTCTAAGCATCCTAAAGCCCCGTTTTATTTAGGAACAGTTAGCTTTACTGAATCTTCTTTTTTTCCGATTCCACCTGACGTTATGCTTATGCCTATGTGTTTGTCTCAGCCAGATAAGGCGTATAGGTTTGCATTTTTAACAACTGTAACTTCTGTTTTAGGCGGTGTATTTGGTTATATTATTGGTTATTGGTTACTGGATTTAATTTGGCCTCTTATAGAAGCCGTTAATTATGTTGATACTTATAGACAAGTTGAAGCTGTTTTTGAACAGTATGGTTTCTGGATTATTTTCTTAGCTAGCTTTAGCCCATTGCCTTATAAAATGTTTACCATCGCAGCAGGGGCAACAGGAATGGCTTTATTTCCTTTTGTTATAGCTTCTATAATTGGTCGTGGAGCACGTTTTTACTTAGTTGCTGCGGTTATGAAGTTTGGTGGTAAAAGATATGAAGATAAAATTAGGGGTATGGTAGACCGGATTGGTTATAGTATGTTGTTTATAGCCGTTGCTTTTGTTATTTTTAGGTATTTATTTTAAAGAAGAACTTAATAACTGATTAGGGATTTTCATAGATGGACAAGAGAGTAAAAACTACTAGAGTTTTATTTTTATGTATAGTCGCATTCTATTTATCTGGCTGTTCAACAACGGCAAATCGTGTTGTTTTACCGTCAGAAAAACCTCCTATCACCTCCACATCAAAGACAGAGCCTTCTGTTTCTAAAACTACCGATACATGCCCTAAAAAATATCGAGTTAAAAGAGGCGATACCTTAAGTGGTATTGCTGTTACTTGCAGGGTCAATATGAAGAGTTTGGCTATGTTAAATAGCTTGACTTACCCTTACAGATTAAGAGCAGGGGAGATTTTAATTATTCCAAATCTTAATGACCTTGTAAAAAGTCATTCTATTAATAACCCAAAAGCACCCAAAAATCAGTGGCAGTGGCCTATTAATAAGAAGGTTGAATATAAACATATTCGTGATGCTATGGGTAGTTATGCGATTGTTTTTTATCCCAAAATAGGAGAACCAGTTAAAAGTGTTGCGGCAGGTAAGGTTGTTTATGCTGGCAATGCCATTGATAACTTTGGTGAAATGGTGGTGATAAGGCATGATAATAATTATTTAACCGTATATGCTCATAATAAAACTTTAAATGTTAATAAGGGGCAACAAGTTAAAAAGGGGCAGATTATCGCCCTATCAGGACAGAGTGGGGATGTGAGCCGCCCTAAACTATATTTTGAAGTGCGTTATTTAGGAAGAAAAGTAGATGCACGACAATTCTTAAAACGTCCCCAATGAGATCTTTTTAGAGCCTGTAATTCTTGTTTTTTTACACCTGTGCCGTAGTGAAGTCATGGATTAAGAATTTAGGTGTTAGTACAAACCTCACAGAACTCATCAACCTTTTGCCAATTAGTGAACTCAATATTAGTATCTAATTCTGTTGGCCCACTAGTTAATTTCATAATGAATCTAATAAAATGTTTATCAAAAAATCCATATAGAGAATAATTTATTCTGCCTGCAAAAATGGCCATTTGTTGGGGTTGCCAATTTGATTTGGCGATAAATTTATTAACATAAGTATTAGTGGCAGGATTATCTTTACCATCTTTTCTAGCTGATCCACTAACTGTAAAAAAAGCATTTTTCTTGCTTTTTAATAACTCTTTGTTCTGCTTAACAAACTTATAAACTTTTTTATTGTATTTGCTATAACGAATTGCCGCTCCTAAAATAATCATTTCAAAATCATTTAGCTCTACAGAAGATATATCATCAATAGCAACCAAAGTAACGGAACTATCCTTGTTTATCTTTTCTGCAAGATATTCACTAATTTTTTTAGTTTGCCCATCTATTGAAGCGTAAATTATTAATATGTTCATTCGTAAATTTCCTTTAAAATATCACCACAATAACTTGCACCTAAATCCTGCAAGCACTTGCAGGATTTAGGTTGCAGTGATTTAGATGCTAATTTGAATATTTTAGTTGTTATTGGCACAAGTAGCTAATAAATATTATTATCCCTAATAGAGTTGCTGATAATCCTTGCCAAAATAGTAGTGGGTTTTTTTGTAGTAGGGGTTCAGGTTGGTTTCGTGCTATAATATTTTTTGGAACTTTAAGGTCGTGAATAAATTCTGATAGTAGTTCGTAACGTTTTTCTGGGTTGGGAGCACAGGCTTTTTTTAATACTTCATTTAGCCAAATAGGCAGGTCTGATCGATGAGTTTTTAGGGGGATATATTGCATATGGGCGTAATTTTTTAGGCTAAACTTGTTGACCATTTTTTCTTTATAAGGCAGTTTTCCTGTTAGCATTTCATAGCAAATCACTCCGAGTGAAAAAATATCAGAGCGTTTGCTGCCTGAAAATCCCATTAAATATTCAGGAGCGGTGTAGTTGAGAGTGCCTTCTGGGTGTTGTCTTTCTATAACAGTGGTCAGTTCTGCTAAACCCGCGGCATGGACTGCACCAAAATCAATTATTTTAATGCGGTCTTTTTCGTTAATCATGATGTTGTCAGGCTTTAGGTCTTGATGAATTACGTCTTGACGGTGCATGGCTCGCAAAGCACTGGATAGTTGTTCTATATAGCCTCTAACTAGGCTTATTTCTGGGTTAGGATGTTCTGTTATCCATTGGCTAATCGGTTGGCCTTTGATGTATTCGGTGGTAAAGTATAAAAATTGTTTTTTATGTGAAGGTTGGTAGGTTTTCATTAGCCCTGGGTGTTTTAAGAGTTGCCCTATCCATTCTTCACGAACAAAACCGTCTAAATACCAAGGGTCGTCGCTGTAATTGGCTGAAGGTGTTTTTAGAATAAGTTCTTTATCGTTGGTTAAATCTTTAGCTAGGTAAATTTGGCTACGTGGAGAAAGGTTTATTTCTTGTAAAATTTCATAACCATCTAGCTTCATTCCTGGTTCTAATTCGGGCGGGAAGGGTAGTTCTGCAAGTTTGTCGTAAACTTCTTGTTTAGTTGCACTAGGAAGTTGGGTAACTATAGATATTTGAACGCTTAGGTTATCATCTGATTGATTGGCAATGGCTTTTTCAACTAGACGTTTGGCTTGTTCTTTAGGGGGGTGCTTGGAGGTTAGTAGTTTAATAATGTCGTCTTCTTCGACAAATTCATGAACTCCATCAGATGTTTGTAAAAAAATATCTCCTGTTTGTAATATTTCTTGTTTAAAATCAATTTGTAATGCGGTATCTACCCCTAATGCACGGCTTAAATAGCTGCGTTCGGCATTTAGCCAAGTAATGTGATCTTTTGTCATTTGAGTGAGTATGCGGTCGCGTAAGCGATAAACTCTGGAGTCGCCGATATGAACGATATAGGCGGTGGTGGATTTAAAAATAATTGCATCAAAAGTAGTGACCCAACCTTTTAGTTCGTTAGCTTCACAGCTGCCTTGTTTGTATAGCCATGAGTTTATTGAGCTAATAATCTGTTGGCAAGATTTTTTGGTACTCCATGTGTCAGGAGTTGAATAATAGTCAGATAAAAAGGTTTTAACTGCGGTATCGCTGGCTTGTTTGGCAGCTTCACTACTACTGACACCATCGGCTAATAGGCAGGTAATGCCTTTAGACTCTAGTGAGTCGTCGGTTGGAATATGGTGGTTTACCGAATCTTGATTTTCAGTTTTTATTCCAGCAGAGGTGTAAAGACCTATGTCTATTTTTAGTGGTTGAGACATTTATTTCACATCTATCATTTGTACGGTTCCGTCTTCCATTACTTCTGTTATTTTACCTTGAGGCTCTTCAAGGAAAAATATAATTAAGATGAGCACAATCGCCGCAACCACGCCAATAACCATAAAGAAAATATCATAACTTACTATGCTGTTTACAGTTAGAAACATGACTGCTCCTACGTTACCGTAAGCACCTGCCATGCCTGCAATTTGACCTGTCATGCGACGCTGAATAAGAGGAACCATTGCAAAGACTGCTCCAGACCCTGCTTTAGAGAAAATACCCGCAAAAATAGTAATAGCAACCACTACCCAAATTGGCCAAGATTTATCAACAAATCCTAAGATAATAAAACCGATGGCAATTCCAGTAAAAATAACTACCAGTGTTTTGCGGCGACCAAACTTGTCGCTAATAAAGCCTCCGCCTGGGCGAGCTACTAAATTAATGAAGGGGTAAATTCCGGCTAACAGTGCTGCTGTGATTTTAGGAAGCTCAAACCATTCAACATAAAACATTGCTAGCATAGATACAACAGCAAGCTCTGTTCCAAAAGTGACTAGATACGCCCAATCTAAAATGGCGACTTGTTTGAATTTGTAGCGGTGTAGTTCAGGAACTGGTTTTTTAAATATGTGTGCGTTAACTTGCCAAATTTTCCATACTTGAACTAGATAGGTAGCGACAAGTGCTAGATAAATTGCAGTGGCAGTGGCTTGGGTAATTAAAGCCATGTTGTTGGGTGCGAGCTTCCAAGTTAACACCACTAGAGCAAGATAAAGCGGAATATTCATTATGATATAAAGAAATAAATCGCCTTTTGAGGTAATTTCCATCGCCCCAGTTTTTTTAGGTTTAAAGTAGGTTGAGCCTTTAGGAGTGTCGGTGACGCTTAAAAAATAAATAACCCCGTATGCCATAGCTGCCAAACTGGCGAAGGTAATGGCATAACGCCAGCCATTTTCATCACCCATAGCTACGGCTATAAAGGGTAAGGTCATGGCTGCACCAGCAGAGCCAAAATTTCCCCAGCCACCGTAGATTCCTTGTGCTAGCCCTATTTGTTTTGCTGGAAACCATTCTGTAATCATGCGAATACCTACTACAAAACCTGCTCCGATAAATCCCGTTAAAAATCTTAATATTGCTAGTTCTTCGTAGGTATCAGCCCAAGCAAAGGCGATACTTATAGAGCCACCCAAAAGTAAAATAGCGGTGTACATGATTCTAGGGCCAAATTTATCAACTAGCATACCGACAACTATTCTGGCAGGAATAGTCATGGCGACATTAAGAAGTAGCAGTACTTTGGCTTGTTGACTTGTTAATCCAAGTGATTCTTGGATAAATGGCATTATAGGTCCTAGCCCCAGCCAAACGACAAATGACATGAAAAAAGCAAACCAAGTTAAATGTAATATGCGGGAATTCCCTGAAAAAGAGAATAAGTTGAACTTGCCGTCATTGGTTGACACTATTTGATATCCTATTAAATATTTGATTAGTGCTGTGTAAGAACGAATCATACCAATGCTTCTTAATTGCATTAATATCAAAAGCTTAATAAAAATAATGTTATTAAATTTAGAGGGGATAGAAGCTTTATTGCTTTACTTTGGGCAGGATTTGTTTCTATAATGGTGCAGAAGTATCATTTTGAATGAAAATGATTTGTATTCATATTACGTATGTTGTTGAAAATAAAGCTATTAACCGCTTGCTTTATCTAATGGCACGTTTGATGCTTTATTGGATTTTAAGTGCTAAAAGGAAAATGATGAAACAAAAATTAATTCTGATCGGTTCAGGCATGGTAGGGGCAAGGTTTATTGAACGTTTACTAGCAGAAGCACCTGAAAAGTATGATATTAGTGTTTTTAACAAAGAACCTAATGGCGGTTACAACCGAATCATGCTTTCGCCAGTTCTTGCTAGTGAGAAGCTTTTAGCAGAGATTATGACGCATGATAGCGACTGGTTTGCTAGTCGTAATGTCTGTTTGCATACCGATACTGAAGTGGTTGTTGTTAATAAAACATCTCAAACCATCACTACTAAGTCTGGCGATACTTTCGCTTATGATAAATTGGTGATTGCAACAGGATCTATGCCATTTATTATTCCTGTTCTGGGTCATAAATTACCAGGTGTGGTAGCTTTTAGAGACATTCAAGACGTTAATTTAATGATTGAAGCGTCTCAAAACAAGAAAAAAGCTGTTGTTATTGGTGGCGGTTTACTAGGTATTGAAGCTGCTAATGGTTTAATTAAGCGTGGTATGGATGTAACCGTAGTGCATTTAGGCGATGTTTTGATGGAGGTGCAAATGGATGCGGTTTCAGGGAAGTTACTGCAACAAAGCCTTGAAGCCAATGGAATGAAATTTGCCATGCAGGCTCAAACCGCAGAAATTCTTGGTAAAGATTGTGTAACAGGAATTAAGTTCGCAGACGGAAGTGAAATAGCTACCGATTTAGTGGTTATGGCAGTGGGTATTCGCCCTAATATTGGAATTGGGAAAAAATTAGAGCTAGACATTAACCGTGGAATTTTGGTAAATGACCAGCTTGAAACCTCCGCTAAAAATATTTATTCTCTCGGGGAATGTGTTGAGCATAGAGGTACGGTTTATGGACTGGTCGCACCTTTGTATGAGCAAGCACAGGTGCTAGCTGAAACTTTGGCAGATAAAGTCTCATCTTATCAAGGTAGTTTTATTTCTACTAAATTAAAAGTAACTGGTATTAGTCTGTTTTCAGCAGGTGATTTTAATGATTCTAAAGATTCTGAATCAATAATTTATAAAGATTTAACTCAAAACATCTATCGTAAAGTTGTTTTGAAAAATAATAAAATTCAGGGTGCAGTGATGTTTGGCGATGTCACTGGCTCTAATTGGATATTTGATAACTTGGTGAAGCAGACTGACATGTCTGCTTACCGAGATACATTAGTATTTGGAGAAGGTTTTGCGCCTTCAGTTGTAGAAAAAAAGGAATTGGTTCTCATGGAAAAGCAAAAAATAGTCGTCATTGGAAATGGTATGGTTGGACATAACTTTATTGAAAAGTTAGTGGCTAGTGAAGGCTATGATAATTTTGAAGTACATACTTTTTGTGAAGAGCCACGCGTTGCTTATGATCGAGTTTATTTATCATCTTATTTTTCAGGAAAAACCGCCGAAGATCTTTCACTGGTTAAACCAGGGTTTTATGAAAAAAACAATGTAACTATCTACATGAATGATAAAGCGGTTGATGTTGATATTAAAGCAAAAACCGTAACCTCGCAAGCAGGAATAACTATTGCTTACGACAAGCTTATAATGGCAACAGGATCTTTTCCTTTTGTTCCACCTATTGACGGCAATGATCGTGAAGGTTGCCTTGTCTATCGTACTATTGAAGATTTAGAAGCGATGAAAGCAGTTGCCGCTAAAGGCAAGATAGGAGTGGTTGTTGGTGGTGGTTTATTAGGATTAGAAGCCGCTAAAGCCTTAGTAGATTTAGGGTTAGAAACCCATGTTGTTGAATTTGCACCACGCTTAATGCCAGTGCAGCTAGATAATGGCGGGGCAGCGTTATTAAAACGTAAAATTGAAAATCTAGGGGTAACGGTTCATAACTCGAAAGCCACTACGGTTATTACTTCGGGAGAAGCTTGCATGAATAAAATGGTCTTTGCCGATGGTGAAGAGCTTGAAACAGACATGATTTTATTCTCAGCAGGAATTAGAGCACGAGATGATCTTGCCAAAAAAATAGGTTTAGAACTAGGGCCGCGTGGTGGAATTGTAATTGATGACCAATGTAAAACCAATCACAAAGATGTATTCGCGATTGGTGAGTGTGCTTTACATGATGGCATGATTTATGGATTAGTTGCACCAGGCTATGCGATGGCTCAAGCAGTGGTAAACCAACTAAATGCCGAGCCTGGAAGCTTTACTGGTGCTGATATGAGTACCAAATTAAAGCTAATGGGAATTGATGTTGCTTCTATTGGTGACCCGCATGGAACAGATGAAAATGCTCTATCGTATGTTTACGAGAATGGTCCTGAAGAAATTTATAAAAAGATTGTAGTTACACCCGATGGTAAAAAGTTATTAGGGGCAGTGCTAGTAGGAGATGCAGAAGACTTCGGTAATCTTCTGCAAATTATGCTTAATGATATGGACTTACCAGAACATCCTGACATGTTAATTTTGCCTAATCGCGACGGTTCAGGTGGAGATTTGTTTGGCTCTGATGCTTTACCAGACACCGCACAGTTGTGCTCATGCTACGATGTTTCTAAAGGCGATATTATAAGTGCGATTGAAGCAGGTTGTTGCACCATGGGAGATATTAAAGCCAGTACCGATGCAGGATCAGGTTGTGGAGGGTGTATTCAGTTAGTAACTAATGTTTTAAACAGTGAACTAGAAAAACGTGGGGTTGAGGTTAATACCGATATTTGTGAGCATTTTAAATATACTCGTCAAGACCTTTATCATATCTGCCAAATTGAAGAAATCAAAGATTTTGAAACCTTAATAGCCACTCATGGAACAGGTCATGGTTGTGGAGTTTGTAAACAAGCGATGGGGAGTGTTTTAGCCTCTCTTTGGAATGTTTATGCCCTAGAAGAAGATAAAATTCCTTTGCAAGATACCAATGATAACTATCTTGGAAATATGCAAAAAGACGGTACCTACTCTGTAATTCCGCGTGTTCCAGGGGGAGAGATTACTCCAAATAAATTAATTACTTTAGGCGAAGTAGCCAATAAATATAAACTTTACACTAAAGTAAATGGTGGACAAAGAATCGTACTATTTGGTGCGCAAATGAATGATTTACCTGCCATTTGGAAACTCTTAATTGATGCAGGTTTTGAATCTGGTCAAGCCTATGCTAAATCTTTGCGTACGGTGAAATCCTGTGTCGGATCAACTTGGTGTCGTTTTGGTTTAGATGACTCCGTTACCATGGCAATTGAACTTGAAAACCGCTATAAAGGTGTGCGTTCACCGCATAAATTAAAAATGGGCGTTTCAGGTTGCACCAGAGAATGTGCTGAAGCCCAAGCAAAAGATATTGGTTTAATTTCAACTGAAAATGGCTGGAACCTCTTTGTGTGTGGTAATGGAGGAATGAAACCACGCCATGCTGATTTATTTGCCACAGATTTAACCAAAGAAGAAGTTTTTAAATATATTGACCGTCTGCTCATGTTTTACATTAAAACCGCAGATAGATTACAGCGTACTGCCACTTGGATGGATAACCTAGAAGGGGGTTTATCTTATTTACAAGATGTAGTTATAAATGACTCTCTTGGCATGGGTGACGAGTTAGAAACCCAAATGCAATCCTTACAGAAAACCTACAAATGTGACTGGAAAACTGCCATTGAAAATCCAGAGTTTACCAAGCGTTTCCACTCATTTGTTAATGTAGATAGCTACGCAGAGCAACTTTTTGTACAAGAACGAGGTCAAATACGCCCTGCAACCGAATCTGAAAAGTTATCAGGTGTTGCGGTTGAAATAAGGCAAATAGCTTAGGTTAAACCTAAATAAATAGAAAGGAGATTTAATAATGAGTGAGTTTGTAAAGGTTTGTTCTACTGAAAGTTTGGTTAAGAACTCTGGAGTAGCAGCACTAATTGATGACACTCAAGTAGCTTTATTTTATATCGACGACAAAGTCTATGCCCTAAATAATTTTGACCCTATTGGTAAAGCTTTTGTTATGTCACGAGGCATGGTAGGAGATGCTAAAGGTGAGTTAATGGTTGCCGCTCCGCTACAAAAACAGCGATATAGCTTAACAACAGGAGTTTGCTTAGATGTAGAAAATGTATCAATTCCAGTTTACGAAACTAAAATAGAAAATAATATTATTTTCATAAAAATACCGCATTAAATCAAAGCCATGTCAAACAATCAAACAGTCGAAACCACCTGCCCCTATTGTGGAGTAGGTTGCGGAATGGATGTTACCTCGCAACTTAAAAAGAATTCTAGAAGTAATATTGAATCTATTCATATCAAAGTTGTGGGTAGTTCAGAACACCCAGCAAATTTAGGATCCTTATGTGTTAAAGGCTCTTCTGCTGGAGAAACAGTTGATTTTGATGGCAGAATGACGCAACCACAGGTTGATGGTGAGGTTGTTAGTTGGGATTCTGCTTTAAGTACAGTTGCTAATAAATTTAACTCTGTAATTAAAGAACATGGTTCTGACGCAGTGGCATTTTATGTGTCTGGTCAATTTTTAACAGAAGATTACTACGTCGCCAATAAGCTAATGAAAGGCTTTATGGGAACAGCCAATATTGATACCAATTCACGTCTCTGTATGGCATCCGCTGTAGTAGGGTATAAGCGTGCTTTCGGATCAGATACAGTTCCTTGCTCATATGAAGATTTAGAACTAGCCGATTTATTAATAATTGTTGGCTCTAATACAGCTTGGGCGCACCCTATTGTATATCAACGTATTGCGGCAGAAAAACGCCGCCGTCCTGATATGAAAATAGTAGTGATTGATCCACGCAAAACAGCTACCTGCGATATTGCAGATATTCATTTAGCTGTAAAGCCTGGCACCGATGCTGTTTTATTTAATGGATTACTGGCTTATCTATCTCAATCTAAAGCATTAAATAAAAGTTTTGTTGAACAGCATACGGAAGGTTTTGAAAAGGCAATTTTAAAAGCACAAGAAAAACAAAGTTCTGTGTCGGATGTAGCACAACAATGTAGCTTATCAGAAGAAGATTTACAGCAGTTTTTTGATTGGTCAGTGGTACAAGACAAAATGGTTACTCTATATTCACAAGGAATCAATCAGTCTTCTTCTGGGGTAGATAAATCAAATGCTATTATTAACTGTCATTTAGTAACTGGCAGAGTAGGGCAACCAGGAACAGGACCTTTCTCTATTACAGGGCAACCAAACGCTATGGGGGGGCGTGAAGTAGGAGGGTTAGCCAATCAATTAGCGGCACATATGGACTTTAGTAAGCCAGAAAACATTGATTTGGTAGCACGCTTTTGGCAAGCTACCAATATGGCACAAGAAAATGGTTTAAAAGCCATTGACATGTTTAAAGCTGTTGGCACAGGTAAAATTAAAGCTATTTGGATAATGAACACCAATCCAGTGGTTTCTATGCCCGATGCCGATGCCGTTAAGCAAGCCTTGTTAGGCTGTGAAATGGTAGTAGTTTCTGATTGTATGCAAAATACCGATACCACAAATGTTGCAAATATATTATTACCTGCTTTAACTTGGGGAGAAACCGATGGTTCTGTCACCAATTCAGATAGAACAATTTCTCGCCAACGCAAGTTTATGGCAGGACCAAAAAATGCTAAGCCCGATTGGTGGATATTAACTCAAGTAGCTAAAAAAATGGGCTTTGCAGAAGCCTTTAACTATCAATCAGAAGTTGATATCTTTAGAGAGCATGCCGCCTTATCAGGTTTTGAAAATAATGGTAAACGTGATTTCGATATTTCATTATTAGATCAAATTACCGCCGAACAATATTCTTCCTTAAAATCTTTTCAATGGCCATTAACGCTTAAAGCTCCGCTTGGCACACCAAGAATGTTTAGTGATGGTAAATTTTTTACCCCCAGCGGTAAAGCACAATTTATTGCCATTACACCTCGAAAACCTGTTCATCCTACAACAGCTAATTTCCCGTTAATACTTAATACTGGACGAGTGCGAGACCAATGGCACACCATGACTCGTACTGCTAAAACTGCTAAATTGATGGCTCACAAAGATGAAGTATACGTCACAGTTCATCCGCAAGATGCTATAAAATACCAGTTGTTAGAGGGTGGATTAGCTAAATTAACTAGTCCACTTGGTCAAGATAAAAAGGTGATTGCCAGAGTTGAAGTTTCAAAATCTACCCCTTTAGGAAGTGTTTTTGTACCGATTCATTGGACAGCACAATATTCAAGTCATGGTAGGGTTGATGTATTAGTACAATCTGTTGGCGACCCTCTTTCAGGGCAACCAGAATCAAAACACTCTCCTGTTAAAATAGAACCTTTTATAGCTAAATGGCATGGGTTTATTTTTAGCAGAGAACCGATTTCAACTCAAGCACTAGATTATTGGGTAAAAATAAAAGGTAAACAATTTTATCGTTATGAAATAGCAGGAACAAGTTCACTACAATCACCTTCTGACTGGGCTGATAATGTTTTGGGGCTTATAGGAGATAAGGTACAATATGAAGACACCGTTGGTTCACGTTATCGAGCTGCTAGAATTGTCGATAATCGTTTAGAATCGGTAGCTTTCATTGCTCCTAGTATTGAGTTACCTAGTCGTAATTGGCTGGGCTCTGTTTTTTCCGAGTCAGAAATGGATAGCAAAACTCGTTTGAGTTTACTCGCAGGCAGTAAGTCAGGCACAAAAGATGAGGGTAAAATTATTTGCTCCTGCTTCGGAATAGGTATCAATACTATTGTCGACTCAATTAAAGCTAACAATCTAACTTCAGTTGATGCTATAGGCAAAGCTTTAAAAGCAGGAACTAACTGCGGCTCTTGCGTTCCTGAACTAACAGAAATATTAGCTACAGAATTAAGGTCTTAACATTTATATAAAATATAATGCGTAACTACTCAAATAATTCTGAACAACATTTCGTTCCTACGCTCCAGTGTGGTAACGCATACCAATTAAAAGGTATAAGTAAATGTCTGCATTTTCACATAATGCATGGGAGTTTACATGTTTATATAAAGGGATTAAGGTAGGATAATTTAGTGGACTATTTACCTATATTTGTGAATATCAAAAATCAACATTGCCTCATTGTCGGTGGAGGTTCTGTTGCGGCTCGCAAAGCAGATTTATTTATTCAATCAGGTGCTATCGTTACAGTTATTGCACCAAAGTTAAAAACAGAAATGAAGTTTCACCTATCTAATGGCAAAATAATTTGGGAAATGGGAGCTTTTTCTGTTGGCGGCATGAAATACCTTCCAAGCTTTAAATACGTCATTTGTGCAACCGATAACCAAGCGGTAAATCAAGCAGTATATCAATATTGCCAACAAAATAATATTCCTGTTAATGTTGCCGACCAAACAGAGTTGTGCGACTTTATTCTGCCAGCCATTGTAGATCGCAACCCTATGACAATTGCTATTTCTACAGGAGGGCGTTCTCCTGTGTTAGCCAGGATTATGAAAGCCCGTTTAGAAACTATGATACCAACTGGTTTTAGTCAGCTAGCAGATTTGGTAGGGCGCTATCGTCAAAAAGTAAAAGATACTATTCCTAGTTTAGATGGTCGTAAAGCCTTTTGGGAAAGTCTATTAGAAGGGTCTTTTATCGACAAAGTTGTAAAAGGCAAAAATGCAGAGCTTGAATTAGAAGATAGAATTGCAACCGTCGCAAAAAATGGTCAGTTAGAACCAAAAGGTGAAGTTTATTTAATTGGAGCAGGGCCAGGTGATCCAGATTTAATGACCTTTAAAGCTTTACGTTTGTTACAACAAGCAGATGTGATTTTATATGACCGATTAGTTTCTCCTAAAATTATTGATATGGCACGACGTGAAGCAGAACGAATTTATGTGGGTAAAAAAGATAAATACCATGCTGTTAAACAGCAAGATATTGCTTTAATGATGGTTAAATTAGCTAAAAAAGGCAAGCGTGTTGCACGTTTAAAAGGTGGCGATCCTTATATTTTTGGTCGCGGAGCAGAAGAAGCAGAAGTTTTAGTACAAAATGACATCTCCTATGAGATAGTTCCAGGAATTACTGCCGCCGCAGGTTGTTCCGCCTATGCAGGATTTCCTTTAACGCATCGAGATTATGCACAATCAGTCTCTTTAATTGCAGGGCATCAACAAGCAGGAGCAGGGCGAGTTGATTATGCGCGTTTAGCTAATTCTAGTGATACTTTAGTATTCTATATGGGTATTAAAAATGCTCCTAAAATTCAAGCAGGACTTATTACGCATGGAATGAATGAAAGTACTCCTGTTGCCATTATTGAAAAAGGCACTACCCCAGAACAAAAAAATAACTTTTGTTTTTTAAAAGATTTAGTTGCTACTATTGCCAGTAAACAGGTATCTCCGCCAGCATTAATTATTATTGGAGAAGTTATTAAGGTTAAAAATAAATTACAATAGTTAATCATAGCTTCCTTAAAGGATAAAATATGAATGATCATCCTTTTGCTCAATATTTAAGGATTTTAGGAAAAGGTCCTAAAAGTAGACGTTCCTTAACGGCTGAAGAAGCTGTTAAATCATTACAAATGATTTTAAACGATGAAGTTACTGATAAACAATTAGGAGCTTTTTTATTATTAATGCGTGCAAACGGCGAAAGCCAAGATGAATTAATAGGTTTTGTTAAAGGATTACGTGACTATTTAAAATTAGATTTAGACCCCTGCAATATTGATTTAGATTGGCCTGCTTATGCAGGAAAATGGCGTTACCCACCTTATTTTTTATTAAGCATTAAATTACTACTTGCAAATGGCTATAAAATTATTTTACACGGTGATTCAGGTCAGTTTGACGATAGGCAATATGTAGAATCATTTTTAGAGACTTTGGGTTTTAAACAAGCGAATTCAGTTCAAGAAGCAAAGCTGCTGGTGAATATAGGTGAGGCTGTTTATTTGCCATTAGAATATTTCGCTCCTAAAATTAGAAAAATTTTACACTTAAAAACAGAGCTTGGTGTGCGTACTGTTTTTAATACCGCAGTTAAGCTATTGAATCCTCTTAATGCTAAATCAAGCATGCAAGGCATTTATCATAAAGGGGTAGAAAAGCTACATCATGCCTCTACCTCTGTAAATGGGGTTGAAAATAACTTAGTGTTTAAAGGAGAAGGGGGCGAGCCAGAAGTACGCCCTGATGCTTTAACCCACTTATATTTTTCAAAAAATAAGCTTGTTAATAATGTTAATAACTTAGATAAGATTGAGTTTAAAGGTATTATTGAAAGACAAATTCGCCCTAAAACTTGGGACTCGCAAGCTTTATTAAAACTATGGAATAAACAAAGTGAAGATCTTTATGGTAAAAATACAGTAATTGTAACCACTGCAGTTGCTTTAATGCTATTAGAATCCTTGCCTGTAGATTTAGCTTTAAAGAAAGCACGAGAATGGTGGCAATCTAGGGAATTATTTTAACACTTTGGCTTACCTTAATTATTCAAAGCTTCCTTAAGGAACCCTCTGAACAACCGCCAATTGTTTTTTACTGGCTAAAATGCACCACAACTTCCGTGCAGTTCGACGCAATAGCTAGCTACTACGTCTCACTTCACGAGACTTGAGGCACATTTTTTCTAAGTAAAAATTCAATTGCCGGTTGTTCAGGACTTTCTTAAAAGAAACACAATTCTAGCATAAGTTTTTAAAAACCTATGTTTTCCAAATTCTTACGCAATACATTCTGTACATTTCTACTTAGGAATTAGGAGCCTAGCTTCACTTTGAATGCGTTTTATCATGTGGTATAAACCTGTAGAACGGTTAGGCGATAATTGTTGCAGTAGACCAATTTTACCTAAAAAATCTAAGGGAGCCTTAACTATTTCTTGTGGACTTCTGCCATTATAAATACGTAATAACATCGCTATAAGACCAGATACTATCGCTGCATCACTGGTAGCCTGCATATACAAAATTCCATCCTTTTCTTCAATATAAATCCACACTTGAGATTGGCAACCATGAAT
Source organism: uncultured Piscirickettsiaceae bacterium (assembly GCA_964601165.1). Classification (GTDB taxonomy): domain Bacteria; phylum Pseudomonadota; class Gammaproteobacteria; order Thiomicrospirales; family Thiomicrospiraceae; genus Thiosulfativibrio. The sequence continues at coordinate 17,140 of CAZRMK010000024.1, forward strand.
ACGATTACTTTCAGTTTTTAGATCATCAGACATCGACTGTAATGTTTTACCCATAGCAATTAAATATTTATAACGATCTTTCCAATTATCAAAGTGAGTAAAACGTTTGATTAGATCTGCCTGTACTTCATCTAATGTTTTATCGGCGGGAGTGAACTGCATAGTCGGATTCCGTATTTTTTTAATGGCTGAAATTTTAGCAGATTTATATTATACCTAAATCCTGCATCAAATTTTTAATATGTATAGTGCAACATATTGATTCGTAGAGTAATTTTAATTTAAGTGGAATACTTATTGATATTCCCGAAAAATTAAAATTTGCTATACGAATTAATAGCTTACGATATATGTGTGCAAGCACTTGCAGGATTTAGGTTATAGGCGTTTATTAGTTGCAGTTTGATGATAAGCAGGTTATATTTAATAGAATGCTAATATGATTGTCATTTAAGCATTTAAAAAGTCTATAAAAGATTTTTGAGATTTTTTCACTAGAAAGCGCACAGATAAAAATAATTAAAACAACCCTGATTGCTGCTAAAAAACTTGTAAATAGCTAAATACTTACAAGTTTTTGCCTAAATTAAAGCTGTTTTACCGATATTTTATCTTGCATCAAACCGTGCAAAGGTCTCTTATATAAGAACCTAGGAGAGATATTTATGAACCGTCGTGATGTATTAAAATCAGCTTTAGGATTTGTTAGTTTGGGAGGCTTGAGCGCACTAAATCCATTGTATGCTAGTAATGAAATGGAATTTAAAGCACAGCCTATGTACGATGTACCCTCTATAAAGGTTGCTAGTAGGTGTTATTATCTTTTAGCAGAAGATCCTGAGCCTTCTCCAGCAAATAAAGGTTTTTTTAACAACCCAGGATTTGTTGTTACTAGTGAGGGAGTAGTGGTAGTTGATACTGGAAGCTCTGTTCAAATTGGTGAAATGATGATTCGGCAAATTAAAAAAATAACAGATATGCCTGTAATCATGGTTATTAATACTCATTATCATGGTGATCATTTTTTAGGTAATCATGCCTTTGTTGATGCCTACCCGGATGTTGATATTTATGCCCATCAAGCGACTATTGATAACCTTAAAGCAGGTGGGGGTGTTTTTTGGTATGGCTTCATGCAAAGAGCTTCAAATAACGCTATTACAGGAACCGTTGTAACCTTACCTACCAAAACCTTTAAAGGCGGAGAAGAAATTAAGCTAGGGGATACTACGTTAAAAATCCATCAATTTGGTCATTCTCATACTGAAGCAGATTTATTTGTTGAAGTTGCTGAAGACAAAACGTTATTTTTAGGGGATGCAGCAATGCGTCGTGTTGCTAATATGGCTGATGGTTCTTTTTTAGGTACTATTGAAGCGATGAAACAGATAAAAGCTTTAGGTTTTGAATATCATATTTTAGGACATGGTCCTAGTGATGATGTTTCCATTGTTGTGGATATGCAGACCTTTTTTGAAACACTTTATAATTCAGTATTAAAATATTATGACGAAGGGTTATCTGATTTTGAAATGAAGCCTAAAATTGTAGCAAAGCCTTTTATGAAAGAAGTTGCAAGTCACTGGCCTGGATTTGATAGTACCATTGGAAATTTTATTTCGTTAGCTGTTATAGAAGTTGAAAAGAATCTATTTGCGTAGAGTCTAACCTAAATCCTGCAAGTGATTGTGCAAAATGTTGATTTATAGAGTGCTTTTAATTCGAACGGAATACTTATTGATATTCACGAAGAATTAAAATTCGCTATATGAATCAAAATCTTGTGCTATATGTGTGCAAGCACTTGCAGGGTTTAGGTAGAATACATTAAATCACTGTCGCAAATTTCAAAGAATATTTAAAACATCTAAAGCGGCATCTAGTCCTCTATGGTTTAAAACGATGTCGGCTTGTTTTTGAACCGCAGGTTTGGCATGATAGGCGATGCTAAGGTTGGCTTCGTTCATCATTAGGAGGTCGTTTGCCCCGTCACCAACAGCGATAACTTGTGCAGGAGAAATGTTTAAGGTCTTACAGAGTTCGTATAAAAAATCGGCTTTAGCTTGTGCATCAATAATTTTTCCTGTTAACTCACCTGTGAGTTTGCCGTTCTGGATTTCTAGCAGGTTAGCTCTGGAAAAATCTAAATTTAATTGTTTGTGTAAGCGTTTAGTAAAAAAAGTAAAGCCTCCCGAAACCAGTGCGAAAGCGATCTTTTTATCTTTTAAACCCTCTATCCAAATATTTGCACCAGAGTTTAGTTTGAGTTTTTCTTGGTAAACTTTCTCTAAAGCAGACTCATCTAAATCTTTAAGAAGTGCTACACGTTGACGAAGAGAACTTTCAAAATCAAGCTCACCACGCATTGCTGCTTCGGTGATTTTTGAAATTTGCGGCTTGAGATTCATCATGTCAGCAATTTCATCGACACACTCAATGGCAATAAGGGTAGAGTCCATATCGCTAATAAAAAGTTTAATCTCTTCAGGTTTAAAACTTTCGGGAATAAAATTGATATCAAGCTGAGTTTTGTCTCTTAACCGCTGAAGTTCTTCAGGATTAAAATCATCTTTTACTTTAACTTGAAAGTGAGAGGCTACAGCGGTGAGTTTCCCCAAAAAACCTTCAATAAAATTTCTGTGGTCAAGATCGAGAGAAGGTGTGTGGATGATAAGCTTTGCCATGAGGGGTTCTCTTTGAAGGATTTGTATAGTATTGTATTTGAGTGGGGTAACAATACGACATTTTAGTCGGAAACAGCTATTATTTTAGTCTGTGCTAGATGATCTTGTAAAGTTTGGCGTTTAGATGTAAACAATGTAATCCATCCAATCCAAAACAATAAGGTTGCGGTTATAAAACGTAAATTAGCGTCTTGTCGAGTGAGTAGAAAACCATCCTTTCTAACTAATTGTAGCTTCCAGCTTCGTAATCCAGGAGTTTGTCCTGTTTGAATCCAAAAATAGCTTAAGTAAAAATAAGTTATTGCCAGCAAGTAAAGTTGAAAAGATAATAGAGTGAAGGGTTGGCTTGAAAAGTTGCCACCTTGCCAAATTACAAATGGGATAGCTGCAAAGAACCAGACAGCAGTGAGCAAGAGTAGGTCATATAAAAAAGCGAAAATAATTTTAAAAGCAAGCATAATAAAAATGAATTAGATATTTGATAAATATGACAGTATTATAACTTAAGGAAGAACTTAATTAATCGATAATAAGGCGATAAGATGAATTTGCATGATGAAGGATTTTCACTTGTTTGGATTATTGGAGGCTGGATAGGGTTGTTAGTGGCTATGATTTGGGCGGTTAAAACCGCTCCTTGGTATAAGATTAAAGAGGACAGGTCGGCACAACATGTGTTATTGGGTGCAAGTGTGGTGTTTTTTTTAGTTTGGAGCTTTTCAGCTTCAATCGGTCCAGGTCTGACGTTCCATTTCTTATTTATGACAATTGCGGCTTTAATGTTTGGCGCCCCTTTTGCTTTAATGACCGCTTTTTTAGCTACGTTAGGAATAACAATCGCAGGAAGTGCAGGCTGGCAAGTGATGGGAATTAATTTTTTAATAATGGGATGGATTCCCATTATGTTATCTTGGTGGATAGCCAAATTATCCTATCGTTTTTTAGACCGTAATTTTTTTGTTTTTGTACTTTTTAATGGTTTTTTTGCGGCGGCACTTTCAATGTTTGTTGTTTTAATGGTTGCTGCAGGGGTGATGTGGTTAAATGAAATACATTCCGCAGAAGTATTAAGACAATCATTTATGCCTTATATTCCTTTAATTATTATGCCAGAAGGGTTTATAACAGGAATGGTGATGAGTGCTCTTATTATGGCTAAGCCTCATTGGGTAAGCTGTTTTACGGATGAACAATTTTTAAAAGGTAAGTAAAAAAACCAGCTTAAGCTGGTTTTTTTAGAGTTTCACCTAAATTACTTGCAGGATTTAGGTTTCATTAAGTCGTTATTTTGTAACTACTCAGCGTAATTTTTACTAAAACACTAGTCTATTGATTTTTAAGGGTTTTATTTTTTGTTGATTTTAAAATCTTATGTTTTTAAAATTCTTGACCTTATATAAATCAATGACTTACAAGTTAAATAAAAAACACGCTGAGTAGTTGCGTTATTTTAAGGTCTTCCTTAAGTTATTTAATCCAAGCAGGTTGTATATTACCAAATAATTTTGCTTGGCGAAGCTCTCCTCTAGACGTTGTCAGTGCTTGTGTAGCAAATCCCATTGCAGCATCTTCATCACCTTTTTTCATAGCTTCATCAGCTTTTGCTAAAAAATGTTCAACAAAAGGTTTTTTCAGTGCTTTTTTCTTCCAAACAATATTTTGCATCTCTTTAGCAGTGGCATGGTTTGCTTTTGCTTCAGCAACTATTTCAGAAAAAGATACCGTATCAACAGTTTTTGAGTAAGCATTGAAAGACATTGTTGATAAAATGAATGTCGCTATAATAAATTTTTTCATGTTTTTTATCCTCTAGGAAAATATAAAATGGGTAAAAACAGTCATTTTTTATGAAACATCTAACTTAAGCCCTGATCCAAATATAGAAACGCGAAATAGTGTGCAAGATATTGGTTTCACAGGGAAAGAATAAAATATTAGTCGCACCCTTAGGTTCGGCGGTTATTTTTTCTTTTTCTGTGGAATCAATAGCTTGTGCAATATTCGTGTTTCTATTTTTTGATTAGGGTTAAGGAAGAACTTAACAACCGCCAATTATTTTTTACTGGCTAAAATGCACGACAACTTCCGTAAAATT
>CAZRMK010000025.1:0-21774 GCA_964601165.1 uncultured Piscirickettsiaceae bacterium
AGTCTGAAGTAATTTAATTTCACAAAAAAATTAAAAGGACAAACTTTACACTACCCAAAAACTTGCCAGCAAATGGGTATTAAAAATAAAATCTTAACGCTAAGATTAGTTCGTGTTGATTTAAAAACAGGCACAGAAGTATTAATTACTAGTTTAATTGATTCTACCGTTTATCCTAGTTCCTTATTTAAAAAGCTATATTTTAAACGTTGGAGCATCGAAGAGAACTATAAGAAAATGAAGCTTTGGCTTGAAATTGAGCGATTTTCAGGTAAGTCTGCTTTGTCTGTTAAGCAGGATTTTTATGCTAAAATTTTTAGTTTAAATTTAACAACACTTCTTGCAAATCAAGCTCAAAAATTAGCTGAACAAAACGCCAAAAAACTAAAAGGCATGTATCAAATAAACTATGTTCAAGCCTTGTCAAAAATGAAACATGAAGTTATCAAATTATTGACTAAACCTAAAAAAGAACTCCAAATATTAATTGATGAAATTGTTATTTATATGAGCAAAACCGTAGAAATAGTTAGAAAAGGACGGTCTTTTAATCGTAAAGTAAAAACTAAAAAGAATAATGTTATTTACAATAACTATGTAAGCTGTTTATAAGTAACGACTTTTTCCTTAACTCACCGACATTGGGTAACGTCCCCATTTTACTTTTTTAGAAAAAATTTAATTTTTAACTTAAAATTAGAGTAAAATTTTATTAAAAACTCAACTGAGGTATTTAATATTATTCAACCCTTACTTTTGATGCACATAAATTTGTTAAAAGGATGCAAGCGGTAGACTTTACAAAAGAGCAAGCAGAAGTTTTGGCTGATGAACAAAAGTTTTTAATTGAAGAGAAGCTAATAACTAAAAGAGACTTACACGAGCTAGAAGCAAGATTAACTTATAAATTAACTTACCGTTTTGGATTGATGTTAACGGTAACAGTTAGTTTATTAGCTACTTTTATTTCTTTTGTACCTTTAAGGAAGAGCTTAACAAATTCTAAAAAGAGTCTATAGATTTATGAAAACGTTTTTTCTTTTAAGCTTTGCCCTATTATTTTTTACCGCCTGCTCCCCATCATATGATGCTAACCAAGTCAGCGATACTAATGAAGCTGGCGAGTATAAAGAGGCTAGAGGAGTTAAGGAAAAGCCGTTAAACCCAGGACCAAACATTAACCAGAACCGACTTTAACCCTTTCGACGGCTCATTAACCTAAATCCTACCTAAAACACTTAAGTTATTTGTTTTATAATGCAGTAATGAAATTGACAAAGCCCCAAAAACCATCACAAGACTCTGCATATGAATTAAAAAACGAACAACAATTCGTACGTGATATGATTGACTCTCTACATGAAGGTATCATTCTCTTTAATACCGAGTTAAAAATCCAAGAGATTAATCAGCAAGCTCTGTCCCTACTACATTTAACTAGAAAAAACCCGCTATTCTTTAAAAACATCTGCTTTTTTAATAACAAAAAATGTACCTTAAAACTTAATATTAAATCATGGTTAAAGCAAGCTCTTAATCACCCCACACAAAAATCGCAAGAAGCCCATGTCTGGGTCAAACTTAAGCATTACCAAGCTATCCCATACCCTATATCTCTTTCATCTAAGCCTATCTCAACTAAAAAAGACCAATTTCAAGGGCTGCTTTTAGTGCTGCATGACAGAAGTATCTCTGCCCAAATAGAAGAACAAAACCGTATTTTAGAAGCCTCTTTTAACAGCTATGATGGTCAGTTTATTACAAATAACAAAGGCTACATTATCAATCCCAACATTGCTTTTTCTGCCTACACAGGTTTATCACTACAAGAGCTTAAAAAAATCAACATCATCCAATGGATCAAAAAACAAGTCATTTTCCAAGAAAACACCCATGTTGATGATGTTTTAATGAGCCTCTTAACTGAAAAAAAGTGGAGTGGCGAAGTTGAAATTCATCCTTCTAAAAACACCATCTTTTATTCCGTTCTCAGGCTATTCATGTTAGTTGATAAGGAAAATAATATTGAACACTATCTTGGCACTGTCCAAGATATTACTGATATTAAAATGGCTCAATCTAAAATCCAACATCTTGCCTACTATGATGACTTAACCCATTTACCTAACAGGCGCCTACTAATAGAGCATATTGAGCAGGCCATTTCACAACATAAACAAAAACATACCTACAGCGCCTTAATTTATATTGACCTAGACAACTTTAAGGAACTTAACGATATTTATGGCCATTTCACCGGAGACCAAGCTCTTAAATACACAGCAGAAATACTAAAAAGCACCTTACAAACAGATAATATTTTGGCAAGAATTAGTGGGGATGAGTTTGCTATTTTAACTCAATCTTCTGCTCCTAACGCAACAACAGCCATCCAGCAAGCCTTAACTCTAAGCAACAAACTGCTCAAGACTCTATCTAAAAATATCATTATTGCAGACACCATCATCCCGTCATCATGCAGTATAGGGGTCTGCATATTCCCCCTATCCGATAACGAAACTCCTGAAAGATTAATCAATAAAACTGATTTGGCCATGTATGAAGCTAAAAATCTAGGCCGTAATCAAATCTGTTTTTATAAAGAAGAATTGTCTCAAAAAATCCTAAAACGCCGAGAATTAGAAGATGCTTTAAAAAATGCCTCTTATGAAAAAGAATTCCATCTAGTTTATCAACCACAAATCTCCACCAACAAAACTATTTCTGCTGAAGTTCTTATTCGATGGAATCACCCTTCTCTAGGTTTTATCCCACCTGATAATTTTATTAAAATTGCAGAAAACAACCGCCAAATTTTAAAACTAGGTCACTGGATTCTACAAACCGCATTTAACCAAATAAAAAAGTGGAACATGGATTATGACAAAGAAATTCATTTATCGGTTAACATCAGCCCAGTGCAATTTCAAGAGGAAGACTTTGTTAAAAACCTACAAAAATTACAAACTAAAACAGGTATTATGTCAAAGTGGATTACGATTGAGCTAACCGAAGGAATTCTTGTTTCCAATATTAATGAAGTCTTAAACAAAATTAGAATCCTTAAAGACTTAGGCTACAAACTTTCTATCGACGACTTTGGAACAGGCTATTCTTCTCTTAGCTACTTCCAAAAACTTCCCATACATGAGCTTAAAATTGATCAAAGTTTTGTCAAAAATATACCTCATAACCTTGATGATGTTTCTATCGTCAACACCATTATTCAACTTGCTGAAAGCAAAAACTTAGTCATTGTTGCAGAAGGAATCGAAACCGCTGAGCAGGCCGCATTTTTCACCCAACACTCAGCCAATATTTTGCTACAAGGATACTTCTACAGCAAGCCTGTCAAAGCTAAAATATTTGCTCGTAATTTTTTAAAGCCCTAACAAAAACGAGGCGTTAATAAAAAAAATAGACATTTAATTCTATTTTCTTGTAAAATATGCAATCTTCAAAATACCTGCCTGTTTTATTACCTAAATCCTGCAAGTTCTTGTGCGTATATAGTGCAAGCACTTATAGAATTTAGGTGTTATTCATTGTTTATGTGAGAAAGTAACCTTTTGGTGCTACGGGCGAGTATTACCCAAACCCCTGTATAAGAGAGTTTGGGTTGTTACAATTACCCTACAAAAAGGACACAACATGAACACAGAGATCAAATTTAGTGATCTAGGTCTATCTGCACCTATCTTAAAAACCCTAATCGAAATTGGTTACGAAACTCCTTCACCTATTCAAGAACGGGCAATCCCTGTCTTATTAGAAGGTAAAGACATTCTGGGAACCGCACAGACTGGCACGGGAAAAACTGCCGCTTTTGCGTTGCCAATATTATCTAATATCGATTTAAAACAAAAAGACCCTCAAGTACTAGTTTTAACACCTACGCGAGAGCTAGCCATTCAAGTTGCAGAAGCTTTTCAAACCTTCTCACGCGGCATCAAAGGGTTACACGTTTTACCTGTCTATGGTGGTTCAGATTACAGCACACAAATCCGTGCCTTAAAGCGTGGAGTTCACGTAGTGGTCGGCACACCTGGACGGGTGATGGATCATATTAAAAAAGGTACTTTAAAGCTGCACAAATTAACCTCAATGGTCTTAGACGAAGCCGATGAAATGTTACGCATGGGCTTTATTGATGATGTTGAATGGATATTAGAACACACTCCTAAGACACGTCAAATTGCGCTTTTCTCAGCCACCATGCCAAGAGAAATTCACCGCATTGCTAAAACTTACTTAAATGACCCAACTGAAGTCATCATCAAACAAAAAACTGCGACAGCTTCAACCATTGAGCAAAAATACTGGTTAGTCAGTGGGCTTCATAAACTAGATGCCTTAACTCGTATTTTAGAAGCCGAAGAGTTCGATGGCATCATCATCTTTGTACGCACTAAAACTGCCACAGTTGAACTGGCAGAAAAACTAGAAGCTCGTGGTTATGCTGCGGCTGCACTCAATGGCGACCTTGCTCAAAATCAACGTGAGCGCATCGTTAACCAATTAAAATCAGGTAAATTAGATATTTTAATCGGCACAGATGTAGTGGCTCGTGGATTAGATGTTGAACGTATCAGCCATGTTATTAACTATGACATTCCTTATGATAATGAATCCTATATTCATCGTATTGGTCGTACAGGTCGTGCGGGACGTAGTGGTACAGCAATTTTATTTGTAGCTCCAAGAGAAAGACGTTTATTACGCTCTATTGAACATTCAACCAACAAAAAAATTACCGAAATGGTACTACCAACCACTCAGGAAATAAATGATAGTCGTATCACGCGCTTTAAAGATAAAATTGTCAATGCTGCACAAAACGATAACCTAGATTTTTATCAAAAAATGATCGAAGCTATTGAAATGGAAAACAACATTCCTGCTATTGAAATTGCTGCTGGTCTAGCACAGTTATTACAAGGAGAAGTTCCCTTCTTCTTAGAAGACAAACCTATGAGACCGCGCAAAGAAAGAGACAATGACAGAAGTCAGCGTCGCCCAGAACGTGGAGGCAACAGAAACCGTTCTAAAGGAGATCGTGGCCGCCGTGATGCCGTTCCTAATGAAGGAATGGGACGTTTTCGTATCGAAGTCGGTCGCTCACATGGTGTAAAACCTGGTAACATTATTGGCTGCATTGCCAACGAAGCAGGATTAGATGGAGAATTCATTCAAAAACTAAACATTGATGAGAACCACAGCACCATTGACCTACCGTCGGATATGCCTAAAGAAGTTTTTAATGATTTAAAAAATGCTTGGATTTGTGGGCAAAAGCTCAATATTACTAAGGTCAACGATGGTAACTCTCCTGCAAAAAAACGTTTTTCTCTAAAAAAGAAAAAACCTAAGTCTTAAGATCTTCTTTTCCTCTAGCTCGAATATTATCAATCATGATATTCGAGTCTATTCTAAGCACTCATTTTGTCTAAATACTTAATAATATCTCCAGATTCATAAAGCCACTCTACTTTATCGTCTTTTTTAATACACAAACATGGGGCTTGAACTCTACCACCACCCTCTAACAATTCTTCACGATGCGGACTACCCTCTGATACTGAACGGGTTTCTACATCTAACCTTAATCTTCGCATGCTTCTACGCACCTTAATACAAAATGGACAGGCATAAAACTGATATAAAATTAAATCTTTACATTTTTCATCAACTATCTTTTGCTCCTCAGCACTACGTTCAACCTTTTTCGGACTGAAAATAGAGTCGCCTAGAATAATTAATCTACCCGCACCTTCCCTAAAAGCTTTTATCAAAATCTTCATTTATTTTAACTCCTTTAAAAAACCAATAAAATATTCTTTCAACCTACAACAGGATGCCTCTAAAAACTAATACCTAAATCCTGCAAGTGATTGTGCATATAGAGTGCAAGCTATTGGTTTGTATAGTAATTTTAATTCAAGCGGAATACTTATTGATATTCCCGAAGAATTAAAATTGCTATACGAATCAATAACTTGTGCTATATGTGTGCAAGCACTTGCAGGATTTAGGTAATACCCTTACGGCGGCACTACTCTTATCAACATGGTATCCACCCCTAACCGCCTTAAAGCATTGCGTTTCTTGTTCATTTCTAAACGATTAGTAAAAGGCCCTGCTCTAAGACGATAGTAAGTTCTTTGTAATTCTAGAATATTTAAATCAAGGTCAAACCCTTGTCTTCTAAGCCTATCTTGCTCTTGGCGCGCTATTTCATAACGTCCAAAAGTACCCGCTAAAATATAATAGGGTTCTGGTAATTTAATTGGAATAGGCTCTGCGTACACCACCACTTCGGTTTCACTTAACCCTTCATAAAAAGTAAACCGAATAGTTTCATCTAGAGCTTCGCTCTTAACCTGCTCAATTAACTTTTCTTCAATCTTTGGAGACTCTATAGTCGCCACTTGAGGAAGTTTTTCACCCACAACAGGTATTTCTTCTGATGACTTTTCTTCTAACAGCCTTTCTTCTTGTGCTTCTGTCCGAGAGCCAACCCCTTCTGTCGCAAAATGTTGAACTACAAAATAACCACCAAGCAAGGCAAAAGAAATTAACACCACTGCTAGCCAAACAAGTTTAGGAGATATGTTAGGCTCTACAAATTCCTGTTCTCGCTGCTGTGACTTTCGTTGAAATTCTGGACGGCTACTTTTAGCATAACCATGACGCATATCTCGTGCCATTACATTTTCTCAGGTGCAGAGACACCAATAATTTCTAAACCATTTTTTAGCACTTGTTTTACCGCTAAAATCAACGTTAAACGTGCATAGCGAACTCCTTCATCTGCCACAATAAATTGTGTTGCATTGTAATAACAATGTAACCCATGAGCTAAGTCTTTTAAATAATAAGCTATTTGATGGGGCTCATAAGCCAAAGCAGCTCGAGCAACAATATCTGGGTATTTCGACACCAACAAAGCTAAATCAGCTTCTTGCTCCAAGGTTAACAATGATAATTTTGTTAGTCCTGATGCCAAATCAAAACTAAAACCCTTTTCCTTGGTTTGTACCATTACTCGGCAAATTCGGGCATGAGCATACTGAATATAGTAAACAGGATTTTCGTTTGATTTAGATTTAGCTAAATCTAAATCAAAATCCATGTGTTGTTCTGATTTTCGTTGCACATAAAAAAACCGTGCTGCATCTACACCAACTTCTTCTCGCAGTTCTCTTAAAGTGACGAACTGCCCAGAACGCGTTGACATAGCGAGCTTTTCGCCCCCACGATACAAAATCGCAAACTGCACCAATATCACTTCTAAAGATTCAGAATCTGTTCCCATCGCCTGCATGGCAGCTTTTACCCGTGGTACATAACCATGATGGTCAGAACCCCAAATATCAATTAAAACCTCAAACCCTCGCTCTAATTTATTGAGATGATAAGCGATATCTGAAGCAAAATAGGTTTTTAGTCCATTATCACGCACCACAACACGATCTTTTTCATCGCCATAATCGGTTGAACGAAACCAAAGAGCGCCATCCTTTTGGTAGATTTTATCAGCCTGTTGTAATTTTTCAATCGCCGCATCAATCACACCAGAATTCATAAGTGAACGCTCTGAAAACCATTCATCAAACTCAACACCAAAGCCTAGCAAGTCTTCTTTAATATCCGCCAGAATAACATCCAATGCAGCATTAAATACCAATTCATAACCAGAAACTCCTAACAAGCTCTTTGCCTTAACGATTAAATCATCAATATGAATTTCTTTATCACCGCTATCATCTTCTGCATTAAAATCATCAGCAACACCTTCAAAGACTAAAGCTACAGGGTGAGATAAGGATTCAGAGTGTGCCTCAATAAGGTCACTAGCAATGTCAAAAATATAATCTCCTTGGTAGCCATTGCTTGGAAAAACAACTGGTTGCCCACAAAGTTCTAAATAACGCATCCACACAGAAGTTGCCAAAATATCCATTTGACGACCTGCATCGTTTACATAATATTCTCTAGCAACATCAAAACCTGCCACACTCAGTAAGTTAGCAACACTAGCACCATAAGCGGCACCACGACCATGACCAACATGCAACGGGCCAGTTGGATTGGCTGAAACGAACTCAATCACAACCTTTTTACCAGCTCCTGCCTGAGATTTTCCATACTGAGAACCTGCATCAATAACCGTTTTTATCACCTCAAACTTTGCTTGATCTTTAACGCTAAAATTAATAAAGCCGGGCCCTGCGATTACAATTTTTTCTATAAAATCGGTTGCAGGAAAACGCTTAATAATTTCTTCGGCGACTACACGCGGAGGTTGTCCTATCTGCTTGGTTAACATCATAGCTAAATTAGTAGCAAAATCACCATTAGCTTTATCTTTAGTATTTTCAACCCCAATACGAGGCTCAACATCTTCAGGCAATAATCCATCAGCTTTTAGGGCTTTGATAACTAGAACTAGGTTTTCAGCAATCTGTTGTTTCATTCAAAAAAATCTCATTATGGGCTCAGACCTTAATCACGAAAGTTATTAAACTGCAAAGGCAATTCTAAATCTTCCATCGCTGTTAACATTTGCATGACGGCTTGTAAATCATCACGTTTTTTTCCGGTTACTCGAATACTGTCGCCTTGGTTTGCCACCTGAACTTTAAACTTACCTTCTTTAATGGCTTTAATAATTTTTTTGGCTAACGGAGCATCCAATCCTTCTTTCATTTCAACTATCTGCTTGGCAGTTTTAAGCTGAACATCAGCATCGCCAGCTTCCATACACTTTATATCAATCCCGCGACGATTCGCTTTTTGAACCAAAATATCAAACATTTGATCAAGCTGAAAATCCGACTGGGTTAACATTGTTATCGTAGTATCTTTTAACTCATAACTTGAGTTAGTTCCCTTAAAATCATAACGGGTTGTGACTTCTTTATTAGCTTGATCAACTGCGTTAGTTAATTCATGTTTATCTAATTCTGAAACAATATCAAACGTTGGCATAACACCCCTTTATTTTTTCATTATTTTTTATTAAAGGAGATGCTTAATAACTATCTCCTTAAGTTTTACCACAACTTCAATTACTTACCAGTATGCCCAAAGCCGCCTTCACCTCGTTCTGTGGTATCACCAAAATCTTTTACTTCCGTAAATACTGGCTGTAAAACAGGCACTATCACCATTTGAGCAATTCGTTCACCAATCTCAATGGTATAAGCTACCTCACTTCTATTCCAACACGACACCATCAAAGGACCTTGATAATCCGAATCAATTAAACCGACTAAATTTCCTAACACAATACCGTGTTTATGCCCTAAACCAGAACGTGGTAACAGCATTGCGACTATACTAGGATCATCCAAATGAATTGCCATTCCCGTTGGAATTAAAACCGTTTGATTCGGCTGAATGGTTAAAGGAGCTTCCACACAGGCTCTTAAATCTAAGCCAGCAGAACCTTTAGTTCCATAATGAGGCATTTCAATTTCATTGCCAAGACGTTGATCTAAAATTTTATATTGAACTTGTAAAGTCATCTATATTTCCTTAAGGCTACTTCTGAAAATCACCAAACAAGATCATCAGGTATTTCAAATTGTGCGTAATAATCTTTATCTTTATCTGCAATAAGATCCTTTTCAACCGCTAAAGGAATTAAAACATGCTTATCTCGTTGCTCAATTTTATCCACCGAATTATCTGAAATTAAAATATAACTGCCTTCAAAACGAACAATACGAACTCTTCCTGATATTAATTGCTGCTTGACCTTTGAGCTAACCTTTAAGGATTTAACCTTATTATCATCGGAAAAATGATAGGTATCTTCGCCTTCGTAAGATTTTAAACGATTGGAGTTAATAACTTGCAGCAACTCAGCCTGTTGTGCTTTTTTAGCTTGTGCCTGTTGGCGTTCTAAGCTGAGTTGACGATCATGCTCTAACTTCTTCTGCGTCGCCTCAACAGCCAATTTTTCAGCAACACTGATTACCTTTGAACCCTTTTTGCCCTTATTTTGCTTAGACTGCTGATATTTATTCTTTTTAGCCTGCTTAGCCTTTTGTTTGTCAATCAAACCAGTCTTTTTTAGTTGGTCAAATAAAGATCCTGCCATCGCACCTTACTCATCCATTGATTTTAAACGACCTATTCTAACCTATTACACAAAAATTTAGGTATTATACCTCTACACTTTACTTGAGACATCTACATTCATGTATCTAGACGATTTTCATCATGCCAATCAACAAATCATTACCATCTCACCCGAGCAAGCGAGTCGTTTTGCTAAAGAAGTTTCTAATGATTTTAACCCGTTACACAACCCTGATGCAAAAAGATTTTGTGTCCCTGGGGATTTACTATTCGCCTTAATTCTTGCTCGTTTCGGTCTATCCCAAGATATGGCATTTAATTATACTGGAATGGTAGGAAAAAATATTGAACTAGTTTTTCCTAAAACAATTGACAACGATTTTACGTTATCTGATAACCAAGAAAAAAACTATTTGTCCTTAAAAAGAGCAGGAGAAACTTCTCAAAACCATCAATTAATAGAAGCTTTTTCACGCTCTTATGTTGCTTTTTCTGGTCATTGCTTTCCACATATTTTAGTGCCTTTAATGCGTTCAAAACAAGTAATGATTAACCCTGATAGACCTATGGTTATCTACGAAAGTATGGGGTTTGAATTTGAACACCTAAACCTTAAAAACCCAACACTTATCCTAGCCGACAGCCACTTAGAAGTAACCGGTAAACGCGGATTAGTTCGAATTAACTTTAATATTATTGACAACAACTTAAACGTCGGCAAAGGCTACAAGACCATGGTACTTAGCGGATTGCGCCCTTATGACCAAGAAAAAATGACTGCCATAATTCAACTATACGAAAAGTCTAAACAAGACTATTTAATCTCAAATTAACTCATTGTAGGTATATATATGCTTAAATTATCAAACTTTATTCCTATTATCTTAATCTTTACCTTAATGGGATTAAGCGGTTGTGCCAGCACGCCAAAAAGCTCTGTTGCTGACCAGCGGCAAAACGTTTTAAGCATGAAAGACCAAGTATTATCCGAACTATTTACACTAAAACCAGATGTGCAAGCCCAAATTAATAGTGTTCCTGGCTATGCGGTATTTAGCAACAAAAATGTCAACCTCATTCTAGCAAGTTTTAGTGGCGGATATGGAGTGCTTAAAAACAATTTAACTGGTCAACATACCTTTATGAACATGGGAGAGGTAGGTTTAGGAATTGGTTTAGGTCTCAAAGATTTCCGCGTCATCTTTGTCTTCCACACCCAAGATGCCATGCAACGCTTTAGTGAACAAGGTTGGTCTATCGGAGCACATGGAGATGCTATAGCAAAAATAGGTGATCAAGGCAAAGCCTTCTCCCAAGCTGCTATTATCGATAGCGTAACCATTTATCAAATAACCGAAAAAGGACTCGCTCTGCAAGCTAATATTAAAGGCACTAAATACTGGAAGAGTAGAACTTTAAATTAATCCTATATCCTGCAAGTGCTTGCTCATATCTAGGCTAAAGGCTCCTCTAAAAACAAAGGAACATTGTGGCACTTAAACCCACTATTTATAAATTTAAAATCGCTATTGCCGATTTAAACCGAGAAGTGTATCAATCTGTAAATTTTACTTTAGCACGACACCCTTCTGAAACTCCTGAAAGAATGATGGCTCGTGTTTTAGCTTATTGTTTAAATATTGAAGAATTTTTAACTTTCACTAA
The DNA here is from genome assembly GCA_964601165.1 of uncultured Piscirickettsiaceae bacterium. Classification (GTDB taxonomy): domain Bacteria; phylum Pseudomonadota; class Gammaproteobacteria; order Thiomicrospirales; family Thiomicrospiraceae; genus Thiosulfativibrio. The sequence continues at coordinate 11,755 of CAZRMK010000025.1, forward strand.
AGGATTAAGTGACTTAGATGAGCCTGATATTTGGGCTAGATCTCTAGATAACCAAATTCAACTGTGGATAGATATAGGAGAACCAACCGCTGATCGAATTAAAAAATCTGCCAGCCTATCTCACAGAACAAAAGTTTATAGCTTTAACTCTAAATCTGATATTTGGTGGGAGAAAGGGCAAACTAAATTTAACAAGATCAATGCCTGTATTGTACGCTTTGATTGGCAAAGCATACAATCACTAGCAAGCCTCGTCGAACGTTCCATGAATCTGTCTGTTACCATCACGGGAGATGATGCCTTTATTACTTCTGACAAGGGTGAATGTGAAGCCCACTGGAAGACACTACAAGATTTTAACGGCTAAAAGTCCACATCATAATAAACATTCTGAACATCATCTAAATCTTCTAGCATATCCAAAAACAACTGAAACATCTCTTTATCCTCTGCTGCTAACTGTACTGCCATTTTAGGTAAAAATTGAATTTCATCTACTGCATAATCTATATCACCAAAAGCTTCTGCCAATGCCATTTTAGCCTTGTTATATTCCGCATGAGGAGCAAATACACTAACCTTACCATCGCCTAACTCAATGTCTGTCACATCCACATCTGCCATCATTAAAGCTTCTAAAACGGCCTCTTCATCATCGCCTTTAAAAACTAAAATGGCGGCATGGTCAAACATATGGGTAACACTGCCTTGCGTACCAATTTTACATTTAGTTTTGGTAAAACACTGTCGTACATCTCCAAAAGTACGATTAGGGTTATCCGTTAAGCAATCAATAATCACCATAGAATTGCCCGGCCCATATCCCTCATAACGTGCAAGATAAAAATCTTCTCCCCCACCTCCTTGTGCTTTGGCAATTGCCTTTTCAATAACATGGCTTGGAACTTGTGCTTTTTTGGCTCTCTCAATTAGCCCACGCAAAGCTAAATTACCATCGGTATCACTGCCCCCTGACTTTGCACAAACATAAATCTCACGGCCATATTTTCCATAAACTTTAGTTTTTGCATCGGCTGTTTTTGCCATAGATTCTTTACGATTCTGGTAAGCTCTTCCCATCTTTTTCTTCCATTTTTTTAATTATTTCCACCTAAATCCTGCAAGTGATAGTGAAACCTCAAAGCAACTTGATGCCTGCTTTTTCAATCAAAATTTTACGTTTTTTATAAAGTTTGCTCAGTGCTTTTTTATAGCTGGCTTTACTCACTCGATACTGCTTAAATATATCTTCTGGTGAACTACGATCGCACAGCTCTGAATAACCTTGATTGGTTTTTAAAAAACTCAATATTTTATCTTCCAACTCAACTCTACCTGCATTTCCTGGCTTTTGTAAGGTCAAATTAATTTTACCATCCTCTCGAATGCTTTTAATATAACCTGCCATTTGCTGACCTGTTCTAAGGGGTTGTAAAATTTCCGAGTTATGAACTAATCCTAAATGAGTTCCGTCAACAACTGCGGTATAGCCCATGTCACTGCGGCTAGCGACTAATAACTTTACCTCTTGTTTTTCTGTAAACTTATTGTCATTTTCTTCTTCTAAAAATAAACTAAGTTTACTAGAAGCTGCCAGCCTGCCACTTAAGTCAATATAAACATACACACAATAAGAACGCCCTTCTTCCATTGGAATTCTCTGTTCGGCAAAGGGTACTAATAAATCTTTAGGCATACCCCAATCTAAAAAAGCTCCCGTTTGATTCACGTCTCGTACTTTCAAAAAAGCTACTTCTCCCACTTCTACCTTGGGGGTATCATTGGTCGCAACTAGCCTATCCTGAGAATCTAAATGAATAAAGATTTCTAGCAAATCATTTATTCTAGCACCAGAAGGGGCATAACGTTTAGGCATTAAAATCTCGCCTAAATCTCCTCCATCCAAATACAAGCCAAACTCAACCAGTTTAACTACTTTCAGTTTATTTACTCTACCAATCAGTGCCATGTTGTACCTTTAGAGAAATGTAAATTATAATAAATAAAACCTCAGCATAAAAAATAAGGCATTATCATGAACAGACGCAAGAAAATTAGAGAAAAACTGGCGAAAAAAGCAAAACGAGCCCACGCCAGAAAATTTCCAAAAAACAAAGCTATTTATATTGCAAAAACTGATAGAAGTGATTTTCCAGAAAAAGAACTCATAAGAGCAGACGATAAAAATTCATGAGTACACTTTTAAAAGATGTTTATTCTGAATCTTTTTACCAAACTATATATTGCCATCTTAATCAGACTATACCAAAATTTAGTCCTGTCGACTTTAAACAAAAAATTTTCAATAGCAAGTTTCCAAGCTATTCTTGGAAAGAAAGGATGCTTCATACTGCTCGAATTTTAGAATATTTTCTTCCCGATGACTTTGAGCAAACTGCCGACATTCTTAAACGCCTTATTGAGAATTTGAATCTTGCCGGTATCAAGCAACAAAGCTTTGAATTCATGTTCTTGCCTGAAATCGTAACTAACTTAGGATTAGAACACTTTGAAACAGCCATTTCAACCTTTGAAAAACTCACGACTTTTACCAGTTGTGAATTTGCTGTTCGTCCATTTATCCTGCAATACCCTGAAAAAATGCTCGCCCAAATGCTATATTGGTCAAATCATTCCAATCATCATGTTAGGCGTTTAGCCTCCGAAGGAGCAAGACCTAGACTTCCTTGGGCAATGAGTTTACCTAAACTAAAGCAAGACCCATCCCCTTTATTGCCTATTTTAAACAACTTAAAATACGACCCTTGTAGCATAGTAAGACGCAGTGTTGCCAATAACTTAAATGATATTTCTAAAGATCATCCCCAAAAAGTGATTGAAATCGCTAAAGCTTGGCAAGGCATCAACCCAAAAACTGATGCCTTAATTAAACATGGTTGCCGTACTTTATTTAAGCAAGGCAATCAAGAAATTATGCAATTATTTGGTTTTTATCCATCAGATATCTATTGCCATAAATTTAAAACTTTAACCCCAAAAATCATACTCGGAGAGTCACTAGAATTTGCATTTTCTGTTACCAATAAAAATAATAAAACTCAAAAAGTACGTTTTGAATACGCCATTTATTACCTTAAAAAAAATGGTAGCTACTTTCGTAAAGTATTTAAAATTAGTGAACGTACTCTCCAAGAATTAGAGACTCATATTATTCACCGCAAACAAAGTTTTAAACCTATCACCATGCGCCAATTTTATTCAGGAAAGCATTATCTTGCCATTATCATTAATGGACAAGAAAACCCTAAACTTTCTTTCCTGTTTGAAACTAGTCCGAGGAAATCATAACTTGTGAAATAAAATTTAGCAAACCTTGTGATTGCTGGTGCTTATCTGATAAGGTAAGTGATTTTTCTCTACTAGAGGTAATCAAAGTCAAGGCATTATCATCTTTTTCAAAACCCTGATTAATTCCTACTTTATTAGCACAAATCATATCCAATTTTTTTCTCTGTAGTTTCTCTTTTGCAAAGGCAACTACATTTTGAGTTTCTGCCGCAAAGCCTACCACAAAAGGTTTATTTTCTTGCCTGGCAACCCATGCAACAATGTCAGGATTTTTAACTAACTTTACCAGCATCTCTGTATCATCAGCTGGTTTTTTAAGCTTGTGCTTGGAAACAACCGCAGCTTTAAAATCTGCCACCGCCGCCGCTGCGATAAACACATCACAATCAACATATTGTGATTGCACCGCTATTAACATTTCAGCAGCAGTTTTAACATCTATTCTATTTATTGCTTGAGGGGTTTCTAAATGAATTGGCCCTGCAATTACACTGACTTCTGCCCCTAAATTAACAGCTATTTCTGCAATTGCAAACCCCATTTTTCCAGAACTTCTATTGCCAATAAACCTAACTGGATCAAGTGGTTCATAGGTAGGTCCAGCGGTGATTAACAGTTTCTTATTTTGCCAAAATGCTTGTGATTCAATTCTGTCCTGATATTTTTTGAGGTTGCTTGCAAAAAACTTACATGAGAATTCAAATAGCTCTTGAGGCTCTGGCATTCTGCCCTTACCTTCTTCACCACATGCCTGTTGCCCTGTTGCAGGTGGTATTATTTCAATACCTCGTTGTTGCAACACTCGCACATTTTCTTGAGTTGCGATATTTTCCCACATTAAACGGTTCATCGCAGGGGCAACCATAATAGGCTTGTCGGTTGCTAAGCAAAGGGTCATTAACAAGTCATCTGCTCTACCCATTCGCAACTTAGCAAGTGTTTCTGCCGAAGCGGGGGCAATGATAATAAGATCTGCCCAACGAGCCAATTCAATATGCCCCATACCTGCTTCTTGATTTTCATCAAACAAACTATCCCTAACAGGCTTGCCTGACAAAGCTTGAAAAGATAAGGGTTGAATAAAGGCTTTGGCACCAGCGGTCATCACCACCTGAACCTCATCACCATTTTTAATAAACAACCGCACCAGTTCTAAAGATTTATAAGCAGCAATACCACCTGTTACACCCAGCAATACTTTCATGGCATTTCCTTGCTTAGGTATCATTCGAAATCGGCAACTTGCTAGAATTAACCAACGCTAACAATTCAGGTAGTAATTTAACAGGGCGACCACCTTTAACCGTTACCCCATAAGCCTTAGCACTCACTACAAGTGAGCCGTCTTTTTTATAAATTTCTTGCAAAAAAGCCACTTTCAACCGCCCTTCTTTAACTGGCTCTACGGTGACATAAAACTCATCTTGTGGACGTAAAGAAGCTTTATAGTCTATTTCTAAACGGACTATCATCAAATCAATTCCTTGTGCAACTAAAGCCGAAAAATTAATTTTTTTAGCTAATAAAAATTCATGGCGTGCATGCTCCAAATAGTTTTGATAAACCGCATTATTCACCACGCCTTGCAAATCACACTCATAATCTCTAACTCGCATTTCTACTTTAAACATTACCTACTTCACTTCTTTTATATTAAGATACTTATCTTATCAAAAATTTGTGAAACACAAATGGCAATTACTGACTGGCACAAAAATGATCGCCCCCGTGAGAAGCTCCTAAAATTTGGCGAAGCGAGCCTCTCAGATGCAGAGCTCTTAGCCATTTTTTTACGGGTTGGAGTAAAAGGTAAAAGTGCCGTAGAACTAGCACAAGATTTGATTGACCACTTTGGCGATTTACCTGCCCTTTTTAAAGCTACTGAAACCGAATTTTATGCCGCCAAAGGTTTAGGTCCTGCTAAGTTTGTACAGTTAAAAGCGGTATTAGAAATGTCTCGTAGGCATTTTGAATCTGACTTACAAAAAGGTGAAGCTTTTAATAACCCTGCACTAGTTGCGAAATTTTTAGAACATGAACTAGCCCACCAAACTAGAGAAAAATTTGGGGTATTATTTTTAGACCAACAACACCGTTTAATTCAATTTAAAGTGCTATTTATCGGCACTCTTAACCAAGCCAACATTCATATTCGTGAAATTATAAAACTTGCATTAGAACTTAATACTGCTGCCATTATTTTAGCCCACAACCATCCTTCTGGCGAGCCTAATCCCAGCCAAGCAGACATTGAATTAACTAAACAAATACAACTTGCCTGCAATTTAATGGAAATTAAAACTCTTGATCATATTATCATCGGCGATAGTGGACGCTGGTTTTCTTTATCTCAAGAAGGCTATTTAACATGAGACCCCTACTATTTAGCGGTCGCGATCATAACCCGTATATTATTTTGATTCAAAAAGGGGTTTGGCTGGTCTGTTCATTTCTTATTGCCATATGGTTTAGCTGGCATCTACTGGCAAATGTTAACTTTTTATACCCTGTGTGGTATGAATTTGGCGGGATTAAAGAAAATATCGAACAATACGCTCCGCTTAACCATTATCGAGAAGATTTTGTTTTTACCACCGATGAAAAACGCATCGAGCTATTTGCACAAATCGTCACCGCTATTCAGAATCAAGGACAAAATTTAAACTTGATTAGTTATGAAAATCTTACTGGAAAAATCCCTTTACTAAGAACTGCCGAAATTATTCACTTGCAAGATGTTGCTAACTTAATTTCTTTTTTGAATCAGTTACTCTGGGGTATTTTTATACTCTGGATGGCTATCACTATGGCTTTATTCGCCAAGATAGCTAGTTTTCCTACCATTAAACAAGCTTCTACATTCATGCTATCCACTGTTGTTATTGGAACAATTATCCTTATTTATTATGGCGCAGAGACAATATTTTACCAACTACACATTTGGGTTTTTCCGCCAGATAATCAATGGTTCTTTTATTATCAAGAATCATTAATGAGTACCATGATGAAAGCTCCTTATCTGTTTGCTTATATTGGATTGAGCTTACTAGCATTATCCATTGCCATTTTTTATCTAATTTTAAAAATCTTTAACATAAAGCTCTAAATATATTGCAATTTGCTGCTAATTTGTGGATAATTCCGCCTCTTATTTCTTTATAAACAGAAAGTAAAAACTTCTAAGAAGGAATATTCGAATATTTTTTAAGTAAAGGGTGCCTCTAAAAATAGAAGTACACTTTAAGGAATGCAGAAAATAGTGCGTTTTACCCAAAAGGAGGATAATAGTGAACTATTTGACGAGTTTTGGGGTTAGAAAGGTGATGTTTTATGTGCTTCATAAAGTGTGTTGCTATTTTTAGAAGTACCCTAAAGATTGTGAGGAATTAGAAATGTCTAAAATATGCCAAGTGACTGGTAAAGGTCCTGTAGCTGGTAATAACGTTTCCCACTCCCATCGTAAAACTCGTCGTCGTTTTTTACCTAACCTACAAACACATCGTTTCTGGGTTGCGGGTGAAAAGCGTTTTATCAAATTACGTCTTTCTACATCAGGAATGCGTATTATTGATAAAAAGGGAATTGAGTCAGTGCTAGCAAGTATGCGAGCACGTGGTGTGAAGGTATAAGGAGATAAACCATGCGCGAAAAAATTAAATTAGTCTCTTCCGCTGGGACAGGGTATTTTTATACTACCGATAAGAACAAAAGAAGCATGCCTAGTAAGTTTGAAATCAAAAAATACGATCCCGTGGTTCGTAAACATGTGATGTTCAAAGAAGCTAAAATTAAATAAGTTTTTCTTAAGCTTAAATAATTGTCCAATAAAAAACCCGCCTTTTAGAGCGGGTTTTTTATTGGATTAGGGTTCTAAAACCTTCAACCAATTACCACTTGATTACGACCCTGCTCTTTGGCTTGATAAAGACGAACATCTACCTCACGATAAACTTCACTAGAATTTGGAACATCCTCTGTCTGCCAAAAACTAGCTCCTATAGAAACTGTTAATATTTTAGCAGGAGCTTCTTTATTTTCAATCGCCAAGCCTTCAATCTGTCGACATAAACACTCTAAGTAATCTTTAAAAGCTGCTTCTGTAGCAAAATAAGATAATATTAAAAACTCCTCACCCCCCACTCTAAATACAAAATCTGACGCTCGGTGAAAATGTTTTTGTAAAACCTCTGCTACCTGCTTTAAAACCACATCACCCTGTTGATGACCATAGGTATCATTGATTTTTTTAAAATAGTCCAAGTCCAGCATAGCAACAGACAAAGGATGATATTTCCTTTTCGCTCGATTAATTTCTTTATCAATAACTTGATTAAAATAGCGACGATTATAAAGCCCTGTTAACTCATCTTGAATAGTAAGTTGTTCAATCCTCTTTTTATCCGTCACATCTACCCGAGTTGCCCAACAGGTTGTTATTTTTCCTCCAAGCCCTCTAACAGGAGACAGGGTTATATCAACATAATAGCTTTTACCTTGCTTAGTTTTACCCTCAACCACTCCACACCAAGACTGCCCCTGTTTTATTTTTGTTAAAATCTTTTGCCTTTTGGGCGACAACTTTTTTTCTGGTATTAAATCAAGATAAGGGATATTCAGCAATTCATTTTTAGCGTAACCAGTTAAAGTGACATAAGAGTCACTTACCCATAAAAGCCGTAAAGTTTTTAGGTCTATTAAAGATGCATAAGACAACTCATGAACCTGCTTAATATATTCTGTTTGCCTTCTTTTTTGATAAATAAAAACCAACAGAATACTCAGCAATAGCAAGCCAATTGCACCTGCTATTGCTACAATTTGCCACAACACCCTAGTATCTGCTTTATGATAAACCTCTAGCCTAGCCCAATCGTTATGAATTTCTTGATGCTCTTGCTCTGAAATACTGGCTAACGTTTTACTAATAATACTAAAAAGAATAGGGTTACCTTTTCTTACCCCCATAGCTATATTAAAATCCTCTTCAGAAGATCCTACAATATGCAGCCCTATTAAGCCATATTCACGAATAACAGAATTAATCACTGCCAAATTACCTGAACAAAAATTGGCTCGACCATCCAACACTGCCATTAAAACTTCTCTAGGAGTGTCTTTTGCTAGTAACTGAACGTTTGGAAAATTAATTTTTAAATACTCTTCTGCCCAACTGCCTTTTAATACTGCCACTATGTAAGAATTCAATTGTCGATAACTACGAACATAAGACTGATCTTTTCTGGCGGCTAAAACCATTGGAAAAGATAGATAATAAGGTGTAAAGTTCATATACATTTTGCTATAAGTGGTCGGTACTGCTGCAGCAAGCATATCTACCTTACCTTTTCGTACCAGCTGGAAGGTTTCTTCTTTAGTATGACCCACCTTAAAATTAAATAGAATACCCGTTTTTTCTTCTATCAGTTCAATATAGCCCATGACTAGGCTTTGATAGCTCGCCTGTCTGAACGTCCCATCTGCCCTCCCAGTAATAGCTATCGTAACGACAGGATTATTCTGTAAAAACTGCAACTCTTGCTCGGTATAAAAAGGGGCTATATCGGGATTAAATATAAAATATTTTAAGATATCCTTACCAAGATTCACTCCCTCCAATAATCCTGCTTGCTGGGCTGATGAAAGGGTTGCTAAAAGATTAACTTTCTCCACATTACCTATTGGAACCCTACCTGTTCTAACATAAGAAACCGTTGCTTTAGCTTCAAATAACAGTGCTTCTCTATCTTTTACCACAGGGTAGTTAGCTAAAATATAGTCGACTACTTCTGCTTGATTGTCTAAAGCAAAATTCCAACCCTTAATAGTTGCCTGCCTAAATTTTCGCACTATATCTGGCCGTAATTTGGCTTTCTGTTGCGTAGTTATCATAAAGTCGCCATAACTTTGCACCCCAAAAGCTTTAGGATCAACTATATAAAAAGGAATCTGCTGTTGCCTTAACCTAAAAGGCTCATTGGTAGAATAGGCAGCTAATAAATCGAATTCTTTATTGATAAATTCTTGTAAATCTCTAGTTGTAGGTACACGTTCTAACTCACCCTCCACTCTTGCCAATAGGCTTAAAATCTGCAAGCTATCGTGATGCATAATTGTCTTGCCCGCTAACTCATTAAGATTAACAATCGGCTGGTGCGAAAGCAGTATCATTGGAGAATGCTGAAACGAACTCATCACTAGTTTAATTGGAGCTCCTTGAAGATATTCATATATGACTGAGGAAAAATTCACCGCAAAATCTACTCTGCCAGATAAAAGTTCCTCTAACACATCTATTTCTGGATGCCATTCTTGCAGAGTTACCTCTAGCCCAGCATCAGCATAATAACCTTGCTTAATCGCGGCATAAAACCCTGCAAATTGAAATTGATGATGCCAGTTTAATTGCACTTTAATAGGGACGAGGGGTTGATTACCCATGTTTGCTGTAACGAAAAAAGGTAATAAAGAAAAGCAAATGATTAAATAAAGCTTGTTTAAAAACATTGGAACTTTACCCCTTCCCTTAATAAAATTTATTTAAGAATATTAAGCATAATTATAACAAGCACCGTAAACTGTTTGCATGCTATTTTTTAGAATAAAAAAAAGGCTCTTCTCCGCCATTATGATACTTTCCCCTCAATTCCCCCGTAAAACATAGAGCAATCATCAGGCACGGCGGTTTGTCTTATCTTCAGTTTAAAATAATCC
>CAZRMK010000026.1:0-21593 GCA_964601165.1 uncultured Piscirickettsiaceae bacterium
GCTAGCTATTACGACGCATTTAACGAAACTTGTAGCACATTTTTTCTCAGTAAAACTCTAATCGCGATTATTAAGCTCTTCCTTATGATAGTATTGAAAGTATGGGATTGAGATTATTTTTATTCATGCGAAAATCTCAAATATAAAAAATTATACCAAATTCAAAGGAACAACAATGAGCGAAAATAAAATGTTAGCCGCCTATCGTCATTTATTAAATACTGCCAAAAACTTTGCCCATAAAACAGAGAAAGTGACTTGGGAAGCATTGCAACATGCTGTTGAGAATGCCGAACAAAAAACAACTGCACTAGAGATTCTAACTGAACAAGAAATATCACAAGTACAACAAGACTTAAAAGCAGATTTAGAACAAACAGCAGGATATCTAACAGACTTTGAACAAGAAGCTGCAGACTTCATTCAAATGGAATGGCATACTCTTGAAGATTTTTTAATCCGTAAGTCTGAAGAGCTTGCTGACCCAACTGACATCATGATACTAAAAATACGTTTAATGGCAGCTATGGAAAAACCAACCCCAGATAACGACTGGTCGTCCTCTTTCAAGGATCCTCTAATTAAGTAGCCCTAAATCACAGAGAAAATTCACCTAGTGCAGTCTGTTGAACAGGTTGCACCTAAATCCTGCAAGTGCTTGCACTAGACCAATCGACCTACTTTAAATTTGCGACCTTTAATTTTACCTTGGTTTAAGCGAGTTACCACTTGGCGTGCATAATCAGCCTCTATGGCTACATAGGTTGAATGTTCCACCACGTCTATCTTACCAACATGTTTTCCTGCAACCCCAGCCGCCCCTGTAATCGCTCCCAAAACATCGCCACGGCGTACCTTTTCTTTACGACCTCCAGAAATATACAAGGTAACATATTGAGGCTTTACTTGATTACCACGAACATTCGGCACTAGATCAATCGACTCATAAAATAAAGCATGGCCTTGTTTTTCACCTAACTGAGAAAGTTTATAACTTTCTTTTTCAGTAAATAACGTAATTGCAACCCCCTCTTTTCCAGCCCTTCCAGTACGACCAATACGGTGCACATAAGTATCCATATCTCTCGGCAATTCATAATTAATTACTACCGGTAGATTTTCAATATCTAACCCTCTAGCTGCCACATCCGTTGCCACTAAAAAATTAGCACTCTGATGCTTAAACCGAATCAAGACCTGCTCTCGTTCACGCTGTTCCATATCGCCATGCAATGCAACTACACTAAAGTTTTTATCTGTTAAAAACTGACCAACCTCTTGCACTAACTTTTTAGTGTTACAAAAAATCATCGCCTGTTCAAACTGATTGGATGTCAATGTTTTTGCCAAGCCTGATAATTTTTCTTTATGGTGACAGATATAAAACTGCTGATCAATTGTTTCCATATCATGATGGGATTCAACCGCAACCTCTATTGGATTTTTTTGAAATCGGCGACTTAAATATGCAATATCATCAGGAAAAGTAGCTGAGAACAATAGTGTTTGACGTTGAGAAGAAGTAAATCCAATAATTTTAATTATCTCATCTTTAAAGCCCATTTCTAACATTCTATCAGCTTCATCCAGCACCAAAGTATCCACGCCACTTAAATCTAATAACTGCTTTTCTATCAAATCATTTAAGCGTCCCGGCGTGCCTACTACAACATGGGCACCATACTCTAATGAAGCAACTTGTGGTCTTATAGAGGTTCCACCCGTTAAAATAATAATTTTTAAATTAGGTTGATACCTTGCTAAACGCCTTAACTCTCCTGCTACCTGATGGCTTAATTCTCGGGTTGGGCAAATCACTAAACCTTGAACATTAAAGTCTTTAGGATTAATTTTATTCAACAGCGGAATCCCGAAAGCAGCCGTTTTGCCACTGCCTGTTTTAGCTTGAGCAATGAGGTCTTGACCACCTAATGCCAAAGGCAAAGCAGATTCTTGAATTTCGGTCATGGTTTCATAACCCAAATCGACCAAATTTTTAAGTTGTTCAGCCGATAACTCAAGCTGTTTAAAATTAGTATCAGACATTTCTATCACTCATATTTTTACCACTCGTATCGACTAGCAAGATAGCTGAAAGCAATCGTGAAAGCGGTTTCTTGAAACTTTTTCAAGCCTGTTTCTGCAAAACTAATTGGCATAGGATAATGTTTTAAAGCCGCTTTTTGATCTGCTGGAGACATCAAAGACACACTAAAATCCATCAACTGTAAAGTAGCCTCTAATTTAAACCCATTAGCCCCCCCTGCAAACTTACCTTTTTTCATCCTCTCACGAATAACTATATGTTCAACTTTATAATCTTCAACTAATTTAATAATCGTTTTTTGAAAATATTTAAGATCATCCGCCTTATCAGGATTTTCACATTTAATGCGTGTAACACGACAATCAGGAAGATGAAACATCTCTCCCTCCATCATTAATAAACTAATAATAGCTTCATTTCCCGCCACTTCAATACCACATACTCGCATCTACATTTCTCCAAAATACTTTAAATTAGGTAAGACCTTTACTATGAGACCCTTACATAATTAAAGTGCAGTTTATGAAACACATAAAACAGCACCTTTTCTACCTAAAAACTCGTCAAATAGCTAGCTATTATCCTCATTTTTGAGGTAAAAAATGCACTATTTTCTGCATTCCCTAAACCGCACTTTAATTATGTAAGGGTCTCATATGAAAGAACTCAATAAAAGTTAATTCTCGCATTAATAACGCCACACGTCACATAAAAATTTGACTTCACCTTACAATCTGTATATTGTATGTATATACAAAGTATATCCATTGCATTACATAATACCTAAATCCTGCAAATGATTGTGCACATATGGCGTAAGATGTGCACAATCATTTGCAGGATTTAGGCAATAGCCTTTGATATCAGTAAACAAGCCTAATTGAATGTTTTTTCACGAAAGGATTAATATGACTGAAAAAAAAATGCGTAAAAAATTAGGTAAAAAAGACAGCCAGCTTGTGATCCGCATTAACGGTCAAGAGCGAGATGAATTTGTTTTACTTTGTGAAGAATTAGATACCAGTGCTTCTCGTGAGATAAGACGGTTTATTCGAAGATTTTTGAGTAAACATAAAACTGACGATCAGCAGCAATAAGTTATTCGCCGATATTCGGTGTTTTATCGTGCAATTATGCACACAATCCTGAATCCGTGACTTCAATGCGGATAACAGAGCCCAAGATATTGGTTTAGCACGGGATTTTAAAAATCTTATCTTCACCATTAGGTTAAGCGGGTATTTTTTAAACCCGTGATGAATCAATAGCTTGTGCCCTGTGCCGTAGTGAAGCCACGGATTCAGGATCATATCAATCAGGAGAGTCAACATGGCTAAAGCTACCAAGAAGTCAATTGCAAAAGAAATCAAATCAAGAAAAGCTAAGGTTGCAAAACAAGAAGCTAAAATCAAAGGTTTGAAAAAAGCAGCTAAAAAAGCAAAATAATTACCTGCTATAGCTAAACTAAAAAGGCCTTACTTTGTAAAAAAAGATAAGGCTTTTTTTAATTCTTCGCATCAATCTTATCAAAATCAAATCGTTTAACCAAAGCAAACCCAAAAACCAAACTTAGCATAAATAATATCGGTAAATGCTTCCATTCTGCAAAAAAGGTTAGTCCTTCATAAGGCTGAATTTCTCCCCTTAAAACTCCTTCTTCATAAGCTGGAATCTCGTACTTGATCTTGCCATTTATGTCAACAATAGCGGTATAGCCTGTATTAGTCGCTCTTGCAATTTCTCGACCTAATTCTACCGCACGCATTTGAACATCTTGTAGTTGCTGAGCTGGCTGTAGAGTATGTGCGAACCAAGCATCATTGCTCACGGTTACTAAAAATTTTGCCCTTGGCAAACTCAAAGCGATCTCTTCACCAAAAGCCATTTCATAACAAATAGACAAGCCAACTTCATAGTCTCCTAAACTCATCACTCTTGATTCTGGCGTTCCTTCTCCGGGAGTAAAAGAAGAAAAAGGCAAATCAAAAAAAGTACTTATCTTATTAAATAACTTGGGAAAAGGAAAATACTCACTGAATGGCACTAAGCGAGATTTACGATATTCTTGTATAGGATTACGAATATTAACAATCGCATTATAGTAATGGTTGTTATCGATATCTCTGGTAATTACCCCCACCAAAACATCGGCTTCAAAATACCGTGCTTCTTTTAAAAAAGTCCTTAACGCTCCTTTTTGCACCCTATCAAAATAACTTGGAATGGCAGTTTCTGGCCATACAATTAAATCAGCATCTAAATTTTGCTTGGTAAAATTTACATAAGTATTTAAAGTAGGCAAAAATACTTCAGGCCTCCATTTTTGATCTTGCGAAATATTACCTTGCAATAAAGCTACACTAACAGGACTGCTTATAGGAGTTACCCACACTATTTGCTTTAAACCAAGCCCTAATGTCCAAATTACTGTTAAAGACATGCCGACAACAAGCCAGGACTTTTTTGTAAACTTTTTTGTAATAAGCCACACTATAATGGCAGACGTTAAAGCAACAGCCCAGCTCACCCCCAGAACTCCTAAAACAGGAGCATAACCTGCTAGCCAAGTATGCACATGAGACGTGCCGATTAGTAAAAAAGGGAAGCCCCCAAACAGAGTAGATCGTAGCCATTCTAAAAGAACCCAGATGGCAGGAAAAAGCAAAATAAGAGTTAAACTAGAGGCATGCTTTGCATAAAAATAACGCGCCACTAAACCTACTAAACCGACAAAAATAGCAAGCAAAGTAATAAAAACAAAAGTGGCTAATAAGGCTGCTAACAAAGGAACATTAGAGTAGATATACAGGCTAGACATCAACCAACTCGTCCCTACCCCAAACATTCCTAGCCCAAACCAAAAACCTGTTTTAAAGCCATTAAACAGTGAATCAGATTGCATCAAAAACCAAAATAAACCAGCAAGCGAAATTATTGCCGCAGGAGCAATTGCTATTGGCTCAAATGAGGCAACAGCTAAGGCACCAAAACCCATCGTCATTAAAACTTTAATATTAGGTTTGAAGAGAGGAAATATACCTAAAAAAAACCGTTTAAACATTAAATAGTCCTTTGATTAATAAAACGCTAATTTAAGACCTTTTCAATTGATTCTGGTCTGGTATTTTCTGGGAAAGCAACTTTAAGGCAGTCTACTCGTCGTTGATCCGATTTAAGGACTTCAAAAACTAAGCCTTCCATTTCAAATACTTCATTTTTTTCTGGGATACGCCCTAAAAACTGACTAACCACTCCACCAATGGTTTCGACCTGATCATTTTTAACGCAAATTTTAAAAAACTTATTAAAATCTTCTACTGGTGTAGTAGCTTCTACGGCATAACCACCTTGAACATGCTTTTGAATGTTTTCTGTTTCATTGGTATCGTGCTCATCAGAAATATCGCCTACAATCTCTTCCAAAACATCTTCAATCGTAATTAAACCAGACAATTCACCATATTCATCCACCACAATCGCCATATGATTCCTACCTAATTTAAACTCGCGCAACAAAACATTCAAGCGCTTACTTTCAGGCACAATAATTGCAGGGTGATATAGAACATCTAAATCTTCTTTAGAGGATAACTGTTTATTTACTACCGCTTTTAAAACGTCTTTGGCTAACAAAACTCCCTTAACAGAGTTTGCTTCTCCTTCTGTAGAAATAACGGGGTAACGAGAGTGGGAAGCTTCTAACATCACTGTTAAAATTTCATTTAAAGAAGCAGAATCATCAACGCTGGTCATTTTATTGCGAGGAATCATCGCATCACGAACCCGCATTTCTGATACTCCCAAAACACCTTCAATCATAAACAAGGCATCAGCATCAATAAGATTTTGTTCTTTAAACTCTTTAAGTAATTCTGATAATTGGGTTAGGTGATCTGTTTTATTTGAAAAAAGATCCCTTAGTTTCTCTAGCCAGTTTCCCGACCGCCTATCATCGCTCATTATTAAGGTCTTTCCTGTGTTGTTAATAGAGACCTTTACATAATTAAAGCGCAGTTTATGAAACGCATAAAACAGTACCTTTTCTACCCAAAAACTCGTCAAATAGCTAGCTATTCTCCTTCTTTTTGGGCAAAAAATGCACTATTTTCTGCATTCCCTAGACAACACTTTAATTATGCAAAGGTCTCTAGTATTTTTCTAAATCCGTGACTTTTCACTACGTCACAGACTCAGGATTTTTCTAAGGGATTCGGATTATACAAATAAGGATCTGGGTAGCCTAGTCCCTGTAAAATTTCTATCTCTAAAGCTTCCATCTCTTCAGATTCTATCCCTTTTGCATGATCATAACCCTGTAAATGCAAAGTTCCATGCACAATCATATGTGCCCAATGGGCTTCTGCGGTTTTATTTTGCTCTAGTGCCTCACGCTCTATAACTGGTGCACAAACTGCCAAGTCACCTAAATATGGTAAAGCTTCTCCTAAATCTTCTAGAGCAGGTGGGTTTTCAAATGAAAATGACAAAACATTGGTTGGTTTATCAACACCACGATATTCTCGATTAAGGGTTTGGCTTTCTTCTTCACCAATAATTCGAATCGTCAGCTCTGTTTCCATTTTTCCTTGTTCGCCTACCAATGAAGCCAACACCCAAGACCGACATTGCTCTACAGTTGGTAAAGTTTGTTCTTCAACTGCCCATTGCAACTCAACATAAAGCATAACCCTCTCCTCCTTACGAGACTTCTAACCCTTGTCCCTGTCGTGCAACTCATAAGCTTGTACGACCTTTTGTACTAAACTATGACGAACCACGTCTCTTGCTTGATAAAAAGAAAAGCTAATTCCTGGCACACCTTCCAATACTGCAATCGCATGAGATAAACCAGACTTTATATGCTTAGGTAGATCACACTGGGTAATATCTCCAGTAATAACCAGCTTTGATCCAAAACCCATGCGAGTTAACAGCATTTTCATTTGTTCCTTGGATGTATTTTGTGCTTCATCCAATAAAATATATGCCTCATTAAGAGTTCTACCCCTCATAAAAGCTAGCGGTGCAATCTCAATGACATTCTTTTCAATCAAACGTTCAACAGTTTCAAAGCCTAGCATATCATATAGTGCATCGAATAAGGGGCGTAAATAAGGGTCTATCTTATCACTTAAATTTCCAGGCAAAAACCCCAATTTTTCTCCCGCTTCAACTGCTGGACGAGTTAGAATAATTCGGCGGACTTGTTCATTCTCTAAGGCTTCAACAGCACAAGCAACCGCAAGATAAGTTTTACCCGTTCCTGCTGGACCAATACCAAAATTAATATCATTTTCTTGAATAGATTGAACGTAATAATACTGATTGGTATTACGTGTCTTAATAGTTTTTCGGCGAGTTTTAATTAAAATTTGTTCTTCATAAACGGTGCGATCTTTCTGCCCTCCATAGGACTGTAAAATCATATGAACATCTTCTGGTAAAAGGGGATTATTTACTGCACTTTTATAAATATCCCGCATTGCCTGTTCGGCTTTTACCAAACGTTCAGCCGATCCTATCACTTTAACGTGAAAACTAAACAGGTTAATTTCCACCCCCAGATTTAATTCAATCTGCTGAATATGTTCGCCTTGCCAGCCAGATAAATTTTGCAGTGCCTGATTATCTTCAGGAGATAGTTGGAAATTAATAGTATTAAGATGGCTCAAAAAAGTCAACACCTAAAATAAAATTAGACCAGATATAGATATATAAGATGGCGATCTTCATAGAGAATAATACTGATGTTCAGAAAAATGCTCTGCTTCTGGTGTAGCCACAAGCCTGCCCTTTAATGAATTTTGACCTGCTTCAATAATTTTAACGTCCACAAATTGACCGATTAAATCTGGTTGCCCAGCAAAGTTAACCACACGGTTGTTTTCAGTACGCCCTGCTAGTTCGTTAAAATCATTACGCGACAAACGTTCTACCAATACACTTTGCGTTGTGTCTAACATAGAATCAGAAATAGCTTGAGTTTGTTCATTTAATAACGCTTGCATAGCTTGTAAACGACGCTTTTTCATGTGTAATTCAACATCATCAGGTAAGCTGGCTGCGGGAGTTCCTGGACGCTGACTATAAATAAAACTAAAAGAACGGTCAAATTTTAAATCGGCTACCAACTTTAAGGTTTGCTTAAAGTCATCACAAGTTTCACCAGGAAAACCTATAATAAAATCACCAGATAAACTTAAATTAGGACGAATAGCTCTTACTCTACGAATAATAGACTTATATTCGATTGCCATATGATTACGTTTCATCAAGGCTAAAATACGATCGGATCCTGACTGGATAGGTAGATGTAAATGCGAAACCAGCTCAGGCACTTCAGCATAACAATCAATAATACTTTGAGTCATTTCCATGGGGTGCGAAGTGGTATAACGAATGCGATCAATCCCTTTCACCGCTGCCACAGCATGAATTAATACTGCTAAATCTGCTATATCACCATCCGGCATCTCACCTTGATAGGCATTAACATTTTGTCCAAGAAGATTAACTTCTCTAACTCCTTGAGAAGCTAAGATTTCAATTTCTTGCATACAGTCGGCAAAAGGACGGCTAAACTCTTCTCCCCGAGTATAAGGAACTACACAAAAAGTACAGTATTTAGAACAGCCTTCCATGACTGACACAAAAGCTGATACCCCACTAGATTCGGGTGCGGCAAGATTGTCGAACTTTTCAATTTCTGGAAAAGAAATATCAATAACTGCTTTTTTCTTAACGGTACGACCAGGGGTTTTAATCTTATAAGTTTCACGAAGCTTTAAAGCCTTGTCCATCATTGCAGGTAAACGATGTAAGGTTTGAGGGCCAAAGATCACATCTACAATCGGAGCACGTTGCCGAATAACATTGCCTTCTTGAGAGGCCACACAACCACCCACCGCAATAATTCTATCACCAGCTGCATCTTTCCATTTACGCCAGCGACCCAGTTCACCAAAAACTTTTTCTTGTGCTTTTTCTCTTACAGAACAGGTATTTAAAATTAAAACACTGGCTTCTTCTGGTGTTTCTACCAGTTTAAGTCCATAGGTTTTTTCTAATAACTTAGCCATGCGATCAGAGTCATATTCATTCATCTGACAACCGTAAGTTTTAATTAAGACCCCTCCAGAAAAAGGTAAAGAGTTTGACATAATAACGCAACAACCTAAGTTTTTTTTAAATTTATTAAGCCAAACATTATAACACATTAGCCTTTAAACTTATGCTCTCTCTAAAAGAGATCAATCTCTCCTTCATCCATTGATACTGCTTGAACACGATTCATTCGATTCGACTCAATATCTTGACGCTTGCCATGAATCACTTTTTTAAACTCTTCTAACCTATCTTGATGCTCAGACAAACTGCTAACTGGATTAGCCTTTCCTGCTTCAATAAATTGATTAATCTCTTTAGAAAAGCTACTTAAATTTTCTAAGTGGTTTAACACCTGCTCAACCAACTGACGAACAATATCTTCAAACTGCAAAGAACGCATAGCGTTAGAAACACTGACTTCAATCTCAGAAATAATTCCTGAGACATCCCCCAACTTATGGGAAATACCTTGATTCATTGTTTCTAAATCAGTAATTAACTCTGTAACTTCTTTTTGAGATGAACTGGCTTGATCAACATCTTTTGAAGCACTTTCACTTACAATTTTACGCACTTGATCGACCGTCTTTTTGGCTTTTTCTGCTTGTTTACGAATTTGTTCATTTAAAATATTAGAATTTAAAGATAACTTACGAACTTCATCCGCAACCACTGCAAAGCCTCGTCCAGCTTCACCTGCTCTGGCCGCTTCAATCGCCGCATTCAATGCTAATAAATTGGTTTGATCTGCAATCCCTTTAACATCTTCAAGTAAAATAAAAATAGATCCAATCTGCCCTGCCATATCATCAATTTTATCAACCGTATCCGTGCTACGATGACTTGATTTTTCTAACAGCCCTATTAAGTGAAATAACAAAATCTTAATCTCTGCTGAAAACTTCTGAATGCTCATTCCTTCACTTGAACCACCGCCAAGATTATCCAACAGCGAAACAACTAACTTATATTCGGCTTGTGTTTGAGAATGCAAGCCAGAAAAACTCTCACTTAAAGTTTCAATCGCCTCTGCCACTAACTTTTTAACCTGTAACAACTCGCCACGAACAATTTCAACTTCTTGATCGACAACAGCATCAACATCACCCATGAGAACAGATAGGGTTTCTTCAATTACATGAAAATCACCCGCTGACTCAGAAGAAACCGTTACACTAGCAACTTCTTCCGACTTAGAAGGGCTCCCATTTTCTCTGGCAAATTTTGCCACTAATAAAGACCAAACTAATGAAACGATGATTAATGAGATAATACCTGCAAAAGGAATATCTATTATTATTAAGATAATGCCTAAAACAGCTACTACCCACGCCATCCAATATTGTTTGATTATCTGAAGCATCTAACTAATCCTTAAAAATAAATATAAACTTAATAAGCTCCAAAGCAGAGAGCATGCCAGATGACTCTTATGAGTCTTCATCTAAACATAAGAAAGAATTTTTTTAGCTACCTGAGAGAGTGGCAAAATATTATCCGCAGCATTTAGTTTCACAGCCTCTCCGGGCATTCCCCAAACTACACTAGTTTTTTCATCTTGTGCAATAGTTGGTGCGCCGATTGTTTGCAACTCCTTCATACCTACTGCTCCGTCATTGCCCATTCCCGTTAAAATAATGCCAATAGAATTAGAACCTACATTTTGAGATACCGAACGAAACATAACATCTACAGAGGGCTTATGGCGATTAACTGCTGGCCCATCATTTAGCCTACAAATATAGCCTCCAGCCTTTTTTTCTACTAATAAGTGCTTATCTCCTGGTGCAATATAAACATGACCTGATAAAATTTTCTGCCCATCTTTTGCTTGACAAACACTCATTTCAGAAACTGAATTCATTCTTTTTGCAAACGGTAAACTAAATGCAGCAGGAATGTGCTGAGTAATGACAATAGCTGGGGTACTAGCAGGTAATCGCATTAGAACTTCTTTAATTGCTTCAGTACCACCTGTTGAAGCCCCTAATGCAATAATTTTATCGGCTATTGTAGTAAAACCATGATTAAACTTTGATTTTTGCAAAACATCATCAACAGAGTATTTTTTAACCACTTTGGAAGTAACCGCCTTAGATCTAGCCACTCTGGGTGATTCTATCATCGACAACACTTTGGGCTTTGCTATTAAATTCGCCGCATAACGAGCATAATATTGCTCTAATGCAAAGTTACTAACTCTAGAGGCGGCTTTTACTTTATTGCAAATTTCTAAAGCATAATCTTCGAATGAATGGGCTAAATTAATTTTAGGCTTAGTGACAAAATCCACTGCTCCTACATCAAGAGCTTCAAAAGTTACATCTGCGCCTTTTTCTGTCAAGGTAGAAATCATAACCACAGGCAAAGGGTGCAATCGCATTAAATTTTTTAAAAAAGTCACCCCGTCCATTTTTGGCATTTCAATATCTAACGTCAATACATTTGGGCGAAGCAATTTAATTTTACTCCTAGCATCTAGAGGGTCTTCTGCCGTTCCCACAACTGTTATTTGTGGGTCAGAGCCTAACATTTCTTCTAACATTTGGCGAACCAAAGCAGAATCATCAACAATAAGTACTTTAACTTGTGACATAATTTTAACTCTTAAAAATTAACCTGAAAATTTCAAACATTAATAATGATTCTATCGTGCTTGGCTACAATTTCTTATAAATTGTTTGACCAAGTAATTCAAATTTATCGCACACTTTATAAAGGGATTCAGAGTGGCCTATTAACAAATGACCATGCTCTGGCAATAAATCTGCATAACGATTAAACAAGGTTGACTGAGTTTTTTTATCAAAATAAATAACTACATTTCGACAAAAAACAACATCAACTTGATCTTTAATCGACCATGAATCCATTAAGTTAATTTGACCAAAATCAATTACTTTCTGCAGTTCGGGCTTAACTTTAACCAAACCCTGTTTTGAACCGCTGCCTTTTAAAAACCAGCTTTTAACCCGCTCATCGGACACGCCTTTTAATCGCTCTAACTTATAAATTCCTTTTTTGCCAGCCTCTACAACATTAGTATCTAAATCTGTTGCTAGCACCCTTGCATCCCAGCCAGATGGAACCGTCTCTTTTAAGACAACTGCAAGTGAGTATGGCTCTTCTCCTGTTGAGCAACCAGCAGACCAAATTCTAATTTTTTTTGATCCCGCATTTTTTTTAAGTAACATCGGAATAATGGTACTCGCCAAATACTCAAAATGATGAGTTTCCCTAAAAAAAGAGGTTAAATTAGTTGTAATTGCATTAATTAAATGCATAAACTCAACTTCACCCTGCTCTTCTACATAATCTAAATACTGACGAAAACTTAGCAAAGATAAAAACCTGATCCTTTTAGATAATCGGTTATAAACTAAATTTTTTTTAGAATCATTTAGATCAATACCTGCAAAATCATAAACCATCTTTTTAACTCGATTAAAGTCAGATTCAGCAAAACTAAATTCTTTATCACTCATTCACGCTACCTGTATATATAAAGCCTGAATCCCATACTGAATAATTGTGATTATAGTTGCTATTTCTAAAAATTATCGTTTAATAGACTTTACCTAAATCCTATTTTTCAAACAGGCATAACTTATTATGGTAAATCCCGTTACCAACACTACCGTACCAATCACTAGCCTCGACATTAACAATACAACCATTAAATTAACCCAAGGGCAAACACTTCATATCAATATTACTGGTATCAAGGGAGATCAAATTCAATTTAATTTAGGCGGACAAACTTTTACCGCAAATAGCAAAGTTCCTCTTAGTGAAACTGGTCAAATTAAAGTAACCGTTTTACAAACTCAGCCAAGCCTATTACTAGGAATTCCACCTGAAAAAACATCCTCACAGCAAACACAACAGACTATTCAAAATACACTACGGCAATTATTACCGAATCAAATACCCATCACTCAAGCCATGCAACAACTTACTCAGCCTAGTGTAATACAACTACTCCCGCCTCATATTCAAGCCCAGCTAGGCTCTTTGCTTGAAAGCTATTTTAAAATGACTGCAAATACCTCTGCAAAAGATATTAAATTACAATTAAATAACAGCGGTCTATTCTTTGAGGCTGGAATTAAAAAAAACCAACAACCTTCTGCACAAGACTTAAAAGGCAAGCTTCTGCAAATTAATCAGCAAATAAATAACCTAGTGCAAAGCAATGCTACAGCCAATAAACTTTCGGCTATTTTAGGTCAAGCTATCAATAAAATAACTTTACAGCAAATCCAGTTATTTGAAAACCCAAACTTGTTAAGCCTGCAATTCCCCATGCAGCAAGAAAGCTCTATTAAACAAATTCAAATAGACTTCCGAAAAAACATTCTTACCGAGAAACCCTTAACAGAAGTATTCTTAAATCTTAACTTATCTGAAGGGGAAATCACCTATAAACTAGTTTTAGATGGTGAAAGTCTATCTATTTACATTTGGACAGACATCCCTTCTTTAGAGCACCAAATCTCTAAAGAGATGGAAAACTTACGACAACAATTGACCGATTCTGGTTTACCTTTAAAAAACTTATTACTCTCTCAAAACAAACTTCAAATTTCACCCCAAACTAAACAAATACCTCTAATAGAAACCTTTGCATAAATTAAAATGTGGTTTGGGAAATGCAGAAAATAGTGCATTTTTACCCAAAAAGGAGCTGTTTTATACGTTTTATAAATTGTGCTTTAATTATGCAAAGGTCTCTAATAGATTTTCAAGCATGAAAATTAAACCCATATCCCTCTGTGTCAGAATAGTTGTTATCCCAAATATTTATAAAATCAGAGGGAAATAGGAATAAAACATGGCTTATCCATTAGAACGCAAAGAAGCAATACTTAACAAATTACTACCGCTTACCAGTTAAATCAGTAGTAGAGGCTGCACAAGAAGAAGGAATACCCACAGGTACAATTTACAGTTGGCAATCCAAAGCCAAAATCTCAGGAAATCCTATACCAAAAAGTAATACCACAGCAAATAACTGGTCAGCAGATACTAAACTATCAATCGTTATCGAGACAGTCCTCTTATCAGAATCAGAACACAGCCAGTATTGCCGAGAAAAAGGACTCTATGTTGAACAGATTAAACAATGGAAAGATCAGTATTTAACGAGTTTTAAAGTCAGTAAAGAACAGTTCAAAGAAGCAGCTAAAAAATCTAAATTGGATCAGTTTAAAATTAACTCACTCAAAAAAGAATTACGGCACAAAGAAAAATCCCTAGCTGAAACAGCAGCCTTATTGGTGCTTATAAAAAAACTGGATGCATTCTGGGAAACAACCGACGCGGACGTATAACCTCGCACCCAGAACGCAAATAACTAATACAGTGGATTCAACAAGCAAACCTTACAGTTTTACTTGACCATTACACTAATGTTGTCTAAGAGCTATATATTTTATAATCTGTACTAGAAAAGTGGTTTCAATGTTTAGTTCTTTTAAAATCTTTAAGCTTGCTGAAATTAACTGGTCTCGATAAAGTTTAGCGGCATTGAGTCCCATTAGTTTAGGATAAGTTGATTTGTTGGCGGCTTCATCACTACCTTGTGGTTTACCAAGCTGTAAGCTACTGCTTTCAATGTCTAAGATATCATCATGAACCTGAAAAGCTAGTCCTATTTTTTCCCCTAAACTTGCCAGACCTAGTAAAAAGTTGCTTGAGTTATTCGCTGTTATAGCTCCCAGAAGCAAGGCAGCTTGAATTAATTTACCCGTTTTAAGTAAGTGCATTTGCTTTAACTTATCTGGTTTGGGTATCTGACCTGCTGATTGAATATCTATGAACTGCCCCGCAACCATCCCTTGAGCTCCTGCTGCTTGAGAGAGTATTTGTAGGGCTTGTAGTTTACTGCTGTCAGAAAGTTTGGTTGAGTTAATGATGATTTCGTAGGCATAGCTCTGCTGAGCATCTCCTACTAAAATAGCGGTGGCTTCATCAAATTGAATGTGACATGTAAGTTGTCCGCGCCGTAGGTCATCATTATCCATAGCAGGCAAGTCATCATGTACTAAAGAATAGCTGTGAATAAATTCAATGCTAGCAGCTAAACAGTCCATTTTTTTTAACGGGGTTTTTAAGGCATCAGCAATGGCATAAACTAAAGCAGGACGGAGGCGTTTACCTTTATTGAGGGTTGAATAACGGATTGCTTTAAGTAGCTCTTCAGGACATTGGTTTTGAGTCTTTAAAAAAATTTCTAGAGTGTGATTAACGCGTTGTTGGTAAATGTTAAGTTGTGGTTTCACATAAGATCCAAAAGACTTTTTAAAGACAAAAGAAGAGGTTAAAAATATTAAAAAGGCCGTTTAAAACGACCTTTTTGGTAGGCCTAGGTTATAGTTTATCAGAGTGCTTAGTTAGGTATTCAGCTACTCCTTCAG
This sequence comes from uncultured Piscirickettsiaceae bacterium, assembly GCA_964601165.1. Taxonomy (GTDB): domain Bacteria; phylum Pseudomonadota; class Gammaproteobacteria; order Thiomicrospirales; family Thiomicrospiraceae; genus Thiosulfativibrio. The sequence goes on from CAZRMK010000026.1 coordinate 15,574, forward strand.
GGGTGTCCTTCATACCTTCATCGCCTTTATTCCACCCCGCAGGACAAACTTCTCCGTGTTGGTCATGGAATTGTAGTGCTTCAACCATGCGAACCATTTCATCAACGTTACGACCTAGTGGCAGGTCGTTTACAACTTGATGGCGAACAATCCCGTTGTTGTCGATTAAGAAGGCGCCACGTAAAGCAATATTAGCAGGGTGAACAACGCCGTAAGCCTCCATGATAGAGCCGCCTAAATCGGCAACAAGTGGGAATTTAACTGCTCCTAAACCACCGTCGTTTACGGGGGTGTTACGCCATGCGTTATGGGTGAACTGAGAATCTACAGATATACCAACGACTTCAACTCCTAGTTCTTTAAATTTATCGACACGATGATCAAAAGCTAGGATTTCAGAAGGGCATACAAATGTAAAATCTAAAGGGTAAAAGAATACTACCGCATATTTACCATCAATATGGTTTTTTAGATTAAAGTCATCTACGATAGTTCCATCGGCTAATACTGCAGCTGCGGTAAAGTCTGGGGCTGGTTTGGTTACTAATACGGTCATTTTAGGATTCCTTAATTGCTTTACCTGAAGTCATGTCTTCAAGATTAAGTTCTCTAGGCTTCTTCATGAGAAGAATGAGTTTAGAGGATTTAGGTGGTATTTTTTATAAAAAAATATAGTATAGTGCAATAAAAGTTAAATTTTATGTAAGTTTCAATGTAATTTTAAAGGAGGTGGTTAAAATGTTTATTGTTTATTCCCCTGCTGGTCGGAATAGGGTGGGTATGTCCCGTGTTGTTCCTAACCTACGAGTAGACCCTTCTAAAGAAGTTAATAAGGTAGACAAACCTAACCTTGATCGATTTAAAATGGACGATGAAGAATTTGTTCTGGTTGATAGAAAAAGCCAGCCTTTTAATCCGGCAATTAAACAATATGAATCTACCATGTATCCAGTCCAAGGCAAAAAACTTATTGTTAAAGCCAGTGAAATTATGAGCGATAAGGTGATTGTTATCCCAAAAGATATGCCTATTTCTGAAGCTTGGGAGGTGATGAAATCTAATAATGTTCGTCATTTACCTGTCGTAGAGAATAGCTTGTTAATAGGCTTATGTAGCAGTAGTTCTATTTTATTTCGCAGTATCTTGTCAAAAGATGGCAGGCTAGAAAAGATAAAAGATGAGACTGTTGAGCAGGTTATGGAAGATGAGGTTATTACTACTCAAGCACATGTAGATATTAGAAAGGTAGCTTATATGATGAGTGAGTACAATTTAGGTTGTTTACCAATCATGTCTGAAGCAGGGAATTTGATTGGTATTGTAACCTTATCTGATATTGTAAAAAGGCTATCGGAGGAGCCTCCGATAGAACTTTATGTTTAGAGCTTCGTTCCTCTGTGGTATTGAGGTTTTTAACCATCTTGATTTATCTTGCTGATAAGCTCGCTTAATACTGTCTCGTATTCAGCGTTATTAATTTGGCAAGTTCCTGCTGCCATGTGCCCACCACCATTATATTGCAAGCAAATTTCACCTACATTGCTGTTTGATCCTCTATCCAATATTGACTTTCCGATGGCAAAAACGGTATTTTGTTTTTTTAATCCCCAGAGAACGTGAATTGAAATATTGGTCTCTGGAAAGAGGGCATAAATCATAAAGCGATTGGTCGGGTGAATAATTTCTTCATTTCTTAAATCTAAAACCACTAGGTTATCATGAACTGTTGAGCAACGTTTTATCTGCTGTTTAGCACGCTCTTCATGATCAAAATAAAGACCTACACGCTCTTTAACATCAGGCAGGTCAATTATTTCTTCAATACTATGGTTATGACAGTAATCTATAAGCTCCATCATTAGCTGATAGTTAGATATTCTAAACTCTCTAAAACGACCTAACCCAGTCCGTGCATCCATTAAAAAGTTAAGCAGAGGCCAGTCAGCTGGGTTTAGTATTTCATCATGACTAAATTGTGCAGCATCACCTTTATCTACCGCATCCATTAAATCATCAGCAATGTTAGGAAAAGTTTCTTTACCACCATAGTAATCATAAACAACCCGTGCGGCAGAAGGTGCGTTAGGGTCTATAATGTGATTATCAGTTTTTTCATTACGGACACTTTCGCTTAAGTGGTGGTCAAAGGCAAGGTGACAATTAGCTACGTAAGGTAAGTTGGTTGTGATGTCATTTGCTGTAATTTCAATCTTTTGATCTTGCATGTCCTTGGGGTGAACAAATAAAATGTCGTCAATTAAATCAAGGTCTTTTAATAATACTGCACAAACTAACCCATCAAAATCACTGCGAGTAACCAGTCTAAATTTTTGTTCTTTCATATTATTTTCCTTTCCACTTGATGATTTTATATTTTAGGGTTTCCACCTTGTGTTAGCAAGCTTGGATTTAAATATTGTTTCAATGTTTCCTCATCTAAATCAGTCATTTCTTTGGCTATACTTAAAACAGGCCTTCCCGTTTTATAAGCTTCTTTAGCAATAGCGGCACCTTTTTCATAGCCAACTATGGTATTAAGCGCCGTCACTAAAATGGGGTTTATATCTAATACCTTCTGTATATTATCATAGTTAATGGTGAAACTTTCGATGGCTTGTTCGGCCAGTTGAATAGAGGCATTAGCAGCAATTTCAAGGCTTTGTAATAAGTTAGTTGCAATCATGGGTAACATGACATTAAGTTGGAAGTTACCAGACTGCCCGCCTATGGTAATAGCGGTATGGTTACCCATTATTTGAGCGGCAACCATGCAAACCGCTTCGGGAATAACTGGGTTTACTTTGCCTGGCATAATCGAACTTCCTGGTTGTAACGATTTTAGTTTAATTTCTCCCAAGCCAGCAAGAGGTCCAGAATTCATCCAGCGTAAGTCGTTTGCTATTTTCATTAAACTAGTTGCTAGTACATTAAGTTGTCCGCTTAATTCTACTGCAGTATCTTGTGAGCTTAAACCAACGTAAAAATTCTCCATAGGTTTAAATGTCAGAGAAGTTGTATCGGAAAGATGCCCACTTACTAATCTTGCAAATCTTGGATCAGCATTGATACCTGTACCAACCGCTGTTCCTCCTTGAGGTAATCTATGAAGTCTTTTTTGAGTATCTTTAAGTCGTTCGATATTATCTTGAATTTGACAGCGCCAGCCTGAGAGTTCTTGACTCATTTTGATAGGAGTAGCGTCCATTAAATGGGTGCGACCCGTTTTAACAACTTCACCAAGAGCATCTTCTTTATCTTGAATAGTTTGCACAAGATTAGTTAATGCAGGTAAAAGCTGCTGTTCTAGGGCAATAGCCGCGGCAACATGAATGGCAGTTGGAATGACATCGTTGGAGCTTTGGCTCATGTTAACATCATCATTGGGGTGAATGTTTTCGCCTGTAAGTTGTTTGGCGAGGGATGCAATCACTTCATTGGCATTCATGTTAGAGCTGGTTCCTGACCCTGTTTGAAAAACATCTACAGGAAAGTGCTCTAGGTAGTTGCCTTGAATAATTTCTTTTGCAGCTGTCTGAATAGCATGTGCTTTTACTTCAGATAACAAGCCCAGCTTTAAGTTGCTGTTAGAGCAGGCAAACTTAACATGGCATAAAGCTTGAATAAAGCTCTGTGGTAATGGAGAGTGGCTAATTGGAAAATTATTAATGGCTCGTTGGGTTTGTGCGCCATAAAGAGCGTTTTTTGGCATGTGTAGTTCGCCCATACTGTCTTTTACGATACGAAACTTTTGGTTTGTCATAAGGCTTGTCATAAGGTTTTTCTTAAAGTTGTTTTCGGTTTGGTATTTCTTTCTCGGAAAGTTGATAGGCAAAAATTAGAACTTGAGCAATAGCTTCATAAAGTATTTCTGGTATTTGACTATCTATTTCCACTTGGCTAAGTAATTCAACAAGATGTTTGTCTGACTGGAGTGGAATGTTGTGTTCTAAAGCGATTCGTATGATTTGTTCAGCAACTAATCCATAGCCCTTAGCGGTTACTTTAGGTGCTGACATATTTGTTTGATCATATTGCAATGATATGGCAATGCACTGATCAAGAGTGATGGTTTCTTTAGTCATAAACAGAGTTTTTTATGGCAGGTGATCTTAAGTTAATTGCAGTTTTTTATCTAGTCCAATTTGACGCGCAGCAGTCATTAATGTTTCTGTAGGATTTTCCCAGTGGATAGTTTTTCCCGCTGAAACGGCAGATTTAATTAAAATAAGCAGAACTTGTAACCCTGATGTGTCAATTGACTCGATTTTATCGGCGTTTATTTTTAGAATTTTTGTATCTGATAAAAAAGAGAATTTTAAGTCGCCATACAGTGCTTCAATATGGTGAATGGTTAATCTTTCAGGTAAGTCTATTGTCATTTCATTCATGATTGTAACCCCTTTTTTAGATAGTTTAGAGTACTCTTGTAATAACAGAAAGGAGCTTTTCTGGACTAAAAGGTTTAACAATCCAACCTGTTGCCCCTGCTTGCTTGCCTTTTGCTTTCATATCACCCGAAGACTCAGTCGTTAAGCACAAAATAGGGGTGAATTTAAAACTTGGCATAGCTCTTAATGCGGTAACTAGTTCAATGCCGTTCATGTTTGGCATGTTGATATCAGTTACCACTAGATCAAAATTTTCTTTTTTTGCTATTGCTAAGGCGATGACACCATCCTCCGCATCAGTAACATCGTGACCAGCGGATTTTAGTGACATGCTAACCATTTGGCGCATTGATTTAGAATCATCTACTGCAAGAATCTTTGCCATTGTTTAAATCTCTTTTTGGTAATGAAAATAGGTCTTTGCATATAACCTAAATCCTGCAAGTGCTTACACTATATATGCACAATCACTTGCAGGATTTAGGTATAAATAAAGTTAAAAGCTTGGCTGAAAAGGCACTAATTTAATCATGGCAAATTTGGTCGTTTACTACTTGGTTTGCTCTATTTATAAAAGAGTATTTTACTTTTTATCCATACTTCACTGGTTATTATACGAAGCCATCTTAGGTTTTATTTAATAATACAAAGGTCTCATTGTATCGTTATTCGACATTTGCTAGTGATTTTTTGATCTCATTTAAGATGCCGTTGTTAATTAACTGATCAACATTTAGCACTACGACCATTTTGTCTCCAATAGTTGCAAGTCCTCTAACATATTCTGTATGGATAGCTCCGCTGATGTCCGGGGCTGATTGTAGAGAGTCAATTGTTATTCCATGGACATCGGAAACACCGTCAACGACTGTGCCAATAATTTTTTCGGAAAAAGAATCATCATGAGCTTTTAGAATAACGACAACAGTTCTGTCATCATAAGTAATATTTTCTAATCCAAATCTGATACGTAAGTCAACGATGGGTACTACCGCACCACGCAGGTTAATAACACCCATGACATAGTCTGGTGAATTTGGTATGGATGCGGTTTTTTCCCAGCCTTTTATTTCTTGTACTCGAAGAATATCAACACCATATTCCTCTTTTCCCAAGATAAAGCTTAAAATTTGATCATCATCAGCCTCTGCTTGATCTTTGACTGCGACTAGACTTGTACTCATTTTTTAGCCTCTATAGCGATTAATCCAAGTGGATGTGATTAAGTTAACCTATTCGTATTAAAAGGTCTAGAAAAACTTCATATTTGATCAAGATTCACTAAAAATTACAAATCTGAATTTACAGAACAAACTTTACACTACCCCAGAAACAAGAGCTAAATTTGCAAAGCTTGCTGAAGGACAATGAAAACCTCAATACGGTTTATCTGCTCAAAGAACAGCTACAGAGCATTTGGAATCAACCAAGTTATGAAGAGATGCATGCAGCGTTGGAAACATGGTGTATAACGGCAGAGCAGACCAATATGACTTATTTAAAAAGTTTTGCAAAATCGTTACGAAATCATCAAGTGGGGATTTGTAATTATGCAAAACATAAGCTAACCAGTGCTCGTATTGAGGCAGGTAATGTTGTCATTGGTATGATTCGAAAAAGAGCTCGTGGTAT
>CAZRMK010000027.1:0-21304 GCA_964601165.1 uncultured Piscirickettsiaceae bacterium
TAATTTAGTAACAAGTTATTTCTAAGCGGTCTATTCGACCGTGAACAGATTGGAATGAAGTTCTTTTGGTTGCTATATTTTCTAAGCGGTCTATTCGACCGTGAACAATGCTGGCAGAAATTTGAATTTCATGTTCACTTTCTAAGCGGTCTATTCGACCGTGAACTCAGAGAATCCTTAAAACAAATCGAACGAAGCTTTCTAAGCGGTCTATTCGACCGTGAACTGGACGGGAACGACTGTAACTCATTTAAAAAATTTCTAAGCGGTCTATTCGACCGTGAACTATAAACTTTACAAAATTAACTCTGTAACATCAATAAGTAACAACTTTTACCAACTTTAACCATCGTTTTTCGAAAACAAGATAATCCTTTGATTTTTAAGTAAAAATTTAACTTCAATTTTAAAAGGGTATTTTTTCATTTAAACCATGGAACTGTATTGGCTGAACTTAATCCGTAAGTTGTAAAAATGCCACTCGTAATAGGTTCTTTTTCAATTTTACTTCGAGTGACAGTTATTGAAAAAGAATGCCCATTACTTAAACTTTTTTGGTTTATAAAAGGAGCATTAGAAGCTTCCTTTTGCCTGTTTTGATAGTTTTTTAAGGCTGATTCATAATTAATTTCATGCCTTTTAACCGCTCTCCTTGCTAGTTTTTCTGGGCTTCCTTTACTCATGTATCTTGAAAAAGTTATATAACCGTCTACTTTTTCAGGAATCATCTTAGGTTCTTCAATTTGTAAATAATCGGTTAGTCTTTCAAGCCAATGAGCTAAGTTAAGTTGATTAAGACTATTTTCTTCTTGAGCAAACAATCTAACTCTTCTACCTAAGTGCAGTGTGTGATGATTGTAGTCTGGAAAGGAGATACCAACTTTAACACTGCCTTGCTTAGACAGCTGCTCAACAAATGCTAAATGCAGTTGTTGGTAGAGCTTACTCCATAGAAAATAAATGCCTATTTCTTCATCAGGTTCTAAAAGTATTTCAATATAATGTTTCATATTCACCCCTTTCTATTCTTTACTTGACTCACCAAACACTCCACCACGCACTAAAACTGCCATTATATAATGCTGTTCTTCTTCCGAAATTGTTCCACCTGTTGCAAATTGATCAAAGAGCGTATAAAAATCTGCTTTTTGTTTTGGGTGTCGATAAGCTCGTCCTAGGTTTGTAACAGAACCATAAATTTCTACTGCAATCGGTTTTTGGTTGTTTTCTTCGGCTTCTGGATACCAAGTATCAATGGTACGAATGGCGTTACCTATTTTTTGAGAGTGCATTGCGGCAATTTCATTTACTTGATATAGAACTTTGCTTTTTTTACCTTTATTACTGGTATTTTTATCAAGCACTAGCTCTTCACTAGGATAAATATCTTGTGCCTGACCTACTTGTACATAGGCCGTTATTTCAAATAAGTTAAACTCTGCTTTACTAGATAAAGCTTTTTCTATTTCATTAGCTAGTAAGGTTAGGTCATCAGTTGAATTATTAAAATCTTTAAGGGTTAAGCCACTTTCTTCATTAAATTTCCAGAGAGATTTTTGATCTGAATTAATGTGTTTTACGAGTATTTCATATCGTTGAACACCTACTCTATTTCGCCATAAGAAACGACCTGTGGCAATATTGGTGGCATAACGTTTTGCAAGTTCTCCAAATCCAATGTTTTCTATATATTGATTAGCCATGGAGGCATAACTTTCTTCAAACTCTTTTAAATTACAAGTAGACGGCGTTTGAATATCGCTTAATACCTTTAAGGTAAATTGTAATTTTAGAGTGTCTTGCTCTACACTTAATGCACAGGAATCTACTGTTTGTAAGTTTGGCTTTTGTACTTCGGCATCTAGCTTAAGAGGATTGGCTGCAATGGCTTTGTTAAGCCTATTGGAAATAGTTCCTCGTACCGATTTTTCTTGGATTTTAAGAGGCTTCACGTGATTTTTGTCAAAACGTTTTTCCCAAGTTGTGCCGTACATAAATCCATTAGATGGAACTAGTTTTTTTTCAAATGCAAGTACTGATGGTAGTGTTGATTTTTTTGTAGCCATGATTAGCTCTCCTGTTGTTGACATAAATATAAATTGTTTGCAGACTGATAATGATATTGCCATAGCATGTCATCTAAACTTTCAATTTGGTGTGGCATTTTAAATTCTCCTAGGGTAACAATCGCTTCTGCAAACCGATGCAGGGTGCTCTCATCACGCTGATCTTGGGCAATATTTAACTCGGTTAAACCTTGGTAACCAACAGCAATAGGTATAATCCATCCTTCTTGATTTCGCTTAGACTTTTTATCCCATTCCACTGTAATATTACCATTGTCATCCGTTTGTTCTATGCAGTTATAGTGGGTTGTTAATCCTTGTAATAAAGCATCTAGCGAATCATTATTATTTTGTGCCATATAGCTTTTCATTAAATCTCTACGCTCAATTAAGCAATGACCTGGCATAATTTTAGATACAAGTGAATGCAATTCGTATTCATCTTGCTCTAAGAATATACTGGGCTTCGCGGTTATAACATCGCCCCCTGCAAACTTCATTTTTGACATGATGAGAGTATCAACCATAGAGGTTAATTTGCTCCCATCTTTTATTGATTTGTTGTCACATTCGATAATTATTGAAACTGTTAAATCACAATATGGTTCTTCAATAAAAGAGGCTTTTTTGCCATTTCTTTTAATAGGCACACCTTTACCAATAATAGATTGAATATAGTCTCCCTTGCCTTGATAGGTACGCAGATTAAAACTGTGGTTCACAACGGCGATTGCTTTAAAACTAATAGCTTTTAACTTTTTTTCTGAACTACTTTTAAGGTGTCGTTGCAAAGCATGCATTGCTCCCATCCAAGATGTCATGGCTGGAAAACCAAGGGTATAAGGACTAGATAGCGCGTTGGCATTGTGTATTTGTATACGGGGTATCACCAGTAACTTTTTCATTGAAATGCCTCCTTTACAATAGTTACTTGTTTTTTAACATGTTGTTTATCAATGTCACTAATACCTTCCATAGAGTTTTTAATTAGCTTGTAATAGGCTGCAATAAACCAAATAGAAAATTCATTTAATGCTTTCTCTAAATATTCAGTTTTAGTCAAACGTAATTTGTCATAGGCGGAATCTAACCAAACTTTTTGCCACTGGGGCAATTGTTGATAGTGATCACTATCAGACCAGTTAGCAGGCAAATCATGACGGAGTCTTTGCATATTATCTGCCACCATTAAAAAAACCAATTCAATAAGTTGATCTCTTTTTTGGCGGATATGACGATTGTTACGATCGTTATCAAGTAGATTATGAAAACTTAAAAATTGCTTTTCAAAAGGTTTCAGCCATTGTTGTTTAATATCAAAAAAGTTTTCTTTAGGAGGCTGTACAACTCTTTTTTGCAAAGAGGGTGGTGTCGATGATAATAACAAGGATACTCCACCATTTTGGCTGTTAATATTGCTAATATTTTGTGGTTTAGTGCCTCCATATCCAATTCCTGCTAGACCCATAATTTGAGTTAAACCAGTGTCATGAAATTGATTTTCCTTTTTTGCCTCTCTAGCATCTTTGGCCTCTTCTGAAAAGCGAATATCGTTAATTTTATCTTTTAACTTATAAATAGCTGATGATGGCGTCAAAATAGAAAGCAAATGATATTCGCTTTCATTCACTGGAAAATAAACTTGTTTAAGCAGACCGCTAGTTTTACTTAGTTCTGAATCTGTTGGTTTTATTTGTAAAAATTCTGCACAAATCTCATCATAAGCTTTAGAAGGAATGGAAAACTGCTCTTTAATAACACTAGTATTTCCCTCTAAATGTTGCAAAATAGTTTGCCCATCTTGCAAAACAAGCATTAAAAATTTATACACATCTAAAGCTGCGGCATTTCCCACTACATCTAACAAAGTATTGGGAATATTCCCTGCACGCACATAACCATCGTTACTTGCCGCCACCTCAGTAGCAATTACTGCGGTAGCCTTAGCACCGGAGTGTGAAAATTTAGCGGGATGAGACACTAAAGATAACTGCTTCGCTCTCACCGATGCCGCAGGTAACCATTCAGCAAGCGAAAACTTAATTATTGCCTCTTGCTCTATTGCCAGCTTATCTTCTTCTGACAAAATGGTTTTTAAGTTCTTTTTTAAATAGTCATCTCTCCGACCGTTTAAAAAACTGGTAATACTGGGGTCTTGCATAGAAAACTCCTTTTTTTAAATTATTTTCTTAGACTATTCTCAAGAGTAGACTTCATTGTAACCCTTACCGAAAATAAAAACAACCATGTAAATGTAATTAATAAAATATTAAACGCTAGGTAAGTTGAACTTTAAAAAAAACAAAGTAAAATAGTCTGCCTCATCAGCTGAAAAAGCTGCTTAGAAAATATATATGTAATTAAATTTACTTAAATCTTCACGGCCGAACAGGCCGCTTTTAAAAACTACCAGATCTGGTAGTTTTATTGTTTTTTGGTTAACCCTAGTTGCTGACAATATTGCCATTGCTGGTTATCACTGTATTGTGGAATACTTATCTCACCATAATATTGTGCAGCATATTCCGCACTGGCTCTTGGAGATTTATCTAACAAATTCTGATAATCCCGCTTTAACCACAACCTAACTAGCTGCTTATCCGTTAAAGGCTCTGCCCATTCAATTCGATTCAATTGCTCTGTAGGAATAAACCCTTCTTCGGTTTTTTCATGAAACACAAAGCTATCTTTTTTTTCATTTGGCAATAAATACAATATTTTCTGTGGTGCGCTGCGCCTAAATTGAATAAACAATTGTGGATTAGCGGTTAACCACCAATAACCTTCTAACCAACCTTGAAGATATTGCGCACCTAGTTCTGAATAATTAGTGAGTGCTTTATGCATCACAAAATGCTCTAAGTCAGCTAGCTGTTGCTTTGGCTCTAATTTTTCTGGCTTATATATACGAGGAGAGGCATCTAAACGTTCTTTAACTTGCTGTGAGTTTATAAGTTTGGTTAGGTCGTGTGTTGTTAATAAATGGCGTTTTGTTTCATAACCAGGGTAATTAAAAACGGGATGATTCTTTTTAGCTTTGCTTAATGCCTGAAAACCTTTTAAGTTATATTGCATTATTCTAATATTAGCTTGTTGATTAGTAAGCTCTGCTCTATGCCTTAATACGCGACCAGATAGCTGAATAATAGATCGGTAAGACGATGGCTCAATCACTGCCCAATCAAAATCATGATCTCTTCCTACCTCTTCTACTGGCGTAGCAACAAGTATAAAAATGATATTTTTTGCACTACTTTGTTTTAAATGTTGCCGAATAACGGGGTTTTCAAAAGGAGCTTGTTCTCCTAGAGCTTTATTTCGTTGTAGCACACTATCTAAATGCTGTTCTTGTGCATTACGCATCAATAACACTTGTTGCGAATGATAGCTCATGGTTTTAATCTCAGTATCTTCTGGCAAATCACAGCTTAATAAATAACGAGTAAATTCCACACAAGGAGCAATATTAGCAACCCTAACCACACCAAAACTGACTTTTTGTTTGTGTACACCATAGTCCATCGCTTGGTCTTGATGACTATCTACAATCGCTTGAAACATATGCTTAAAATATTGTTGCTCTGCTGATGCAGATAAGTCACTGCGGTACTCACACGAAAAAACAATGGCGCGACGTTTAATATGTTCTTGTGCTAATTTCTGAATACGCTTTTGAATAAATACGTCGTGGTTTTTTTGATATTCTTGCATATCCTTTTGCAGTGAAATAGTTTCAACTTGAGTATTAAATTCATCGACCCAAGCACAGCCAATTTGCTCTGATCGTTGCCTTAACTTGGCAAATATTTTCCAACCCGCTTGATAAGCATTAAAGTAACCCATAGCAATATCTGGCGAGATTGTCGCTGAAGAAATCATCACTTTTCGCCCAAGCATGCCAGCTAAATGAATTAAACGCCCTATAGCAATCGCGTCTTCACCATCAAAGTCGTCAATTTCATCTATCACCAAATCTGATGACATTAAACGTAACGAGGGTAAAATGTATCGTCCGCCTCTTTTGGTTTCTGTCGCGGACATTAAATGATCGATGGTGCAGGCAAGCACAGGGGCGTATAAAAATTGTCTGGTTTTTTTAGAGGTTAAAATCGTCGTTAATTGCCCTTCTGGAATCGAACCATCATAGATTAAACCACTCTCTAACAAGGGTTGAGCAGAAGCAGAATCGCCATACATCTTTTCATTCGACAGCTCCTGCTCTTTTGCTAGCTCTTGCTCTTGCTGACTTGATTCACTCTTTTGTTGGTGTAGTTCTAAAATTGCACTTGAACCAATTAACACTGCTAAATCATCGGTAGAGAGTTTTATTTTATGGCGATATTCATCACCTGTTTGCAGTGTAAGAGTTCGCAACCCTAGAGCAAGAATAAAGCGTAAGCTATCTTCTTTAGGTGACAAGGCTCGCATAATTTTGGCATTAGCAAAAGTTTTACCTTTACCTGTACTAGCCATATTGACGGTAAAAAATCCAAACTGTTCTTCATTAATGTTGTGATTAGATTGCCGTCTATTTTCACGCCAAACATTAATTTTCTTTACAGCTTTATCTTGCCACTGAAAAGCATGTGGGCTGGCTTGTTTTAATGCCTTTATATCATAGACTCGTTCTAATTCTGCATAATTAGATTCAAACATAGGCAGCAAATGAGCGATAGAAACCGCCGCCTTGGTCACACCAAGTAAATGTTCATCTAATGACTGTTTGGGCTTTAATTTTTCATCTTTATCACGAAAGGTGTTGGCATATAACTTTAATTCAGCTTTGTACAATGGATTTTTATATTGTGAAGAAAAATTATGATCCCCAAGCATGAGAGATAAGCGCACATAATGTAAAATTAATCGCCAGGCGTTGGTCTTAATAACTTCATCTAATAGAGTTAATTCAGGTAATAGTTTATTAGCCCATTTTTTAACTTGTACTAACCATCGTGCAGAGTCTGAGGGAAGCTGTTCAAAATTAAAACAGCGTGGGAAGTGTTTTTTAAAGTCTTTTTCATCAAACTTATTTTGGTATCCCCATTGGCTACTAAATTCTTCCATTAACTCTTGGTATTCAGTATAACAATCCTCCCTACCTTTATTGTAAAGCGGTAAACGGTGGTGCGATAAAATTAACCAAGCAACAGAGGAGGCTAACGGCGGTAAGTTTTCTAACGGGTTTTTGATATTTTCTTTTACCCTTTGAATTAAGCGTTCCTTATCAAATTTGCCTTGCTGTAATCTTTCTAACCACTCTAAGTCTGACTCTCCTTGAATAAAGGCTTCTAAAAATAAAACCGAAATCCATTCATGACGAATAGGGTCGCCTTTAGGGGTTGGGTTTATTGCCCTTAATTCAGGATTCAGTTTAGTTTGAAAAAGTTCTGAAGACTTTCCCCAATCATGAAATAAAGCTGACATAGCGGCAAGACTCTTAATTAACTGTAAACCTTGCCAATCATTCTCCCACTCTATATTCATAAAATCTTGTTGTGTGCGGTTAACAGGAACATAGCCTTCATAATTAAATTTACTACGATTTCCAACCATCCAGACAAGCTCACTACGGCTTCGACTACGGATCCAGTGGCAAGATACGGCGGTATTTTTAGTTGCGGTTTGGCGTAGTAATTTTTTGACTGCATCCAGTCCTTGCTGGGTAATTACTGTTTGCCAAGTACGGCTTCCAATCCGATTGGCAAAAGCGTCTAACACTCGGCGAGTTTTATGAAGAGATTTCTTTTCACATTCAGATACGAATGTCACCATCATAGCTGAGCACCTTCTTTGCTCATTTGTTTAACAGCATTAAACATAAAATCGAGTGCATTGTGTTGAGTGAAGTTGAGCAGACATTGCTGTCTAAACTCTTGTTCTGTGGCGTTTTCTTTAGCACAGATAAATGCCCAAGGCAGAATTAGGGTGTCTTTGATTAGGTCGGCAACGTCAAATACTAAGGCACCTCTTCTGGTTTTACCGTGCATTACGGCAAATCCGTGCGGAATCCCTAAGACCCAAAGAGTGGTTGCAGCAAGCCCGTAAGCTAAATAGTTGCCATGATTAAGAAAAGCATTGGCATTATCAATGGCATCATAGTTTCGGGTAAAACTTTTTTGCTGGGTGGTTTGTGCCGCAAATTTATAGAGAGCTTTAGTGAAGAGTGCTTCGCTGAGTAATAGGTCTGTTACATTGGGAGTGGTTCTAATTCGATTTTGAAACTGCTCTATCGCTTTGAACAGTGCAGGATTTTCCGCTGAAAAGCCTTCAGACTTTAGATCTCGGTCTTTTTTCCATACCGTTTGCATATATTCAATGCGTAGAGTTTGCAAACGTTTGGCAATTTCTAACCGTTTGGTATCATCAAACCAAAATGCCATCCAGCCTTGAATGTATTCTGTCGGTCGATACTCATTTTGTGGTGAAAGCCATTCTATCTCATTGGCACTAATTAAGGGCGTACCACCCGTACCACTAAAGCCAATCATCACTCCAGCCGAGGCAAGCATTCTAACCGCCGCTTGAGTAATGGATGTACCTGTCCCCAATAAAATAGCCGTGGTATTAGCAATGGGAATATTCCAGTATTGATGCTCTGCTTTTTCTTCCGTTAAGAAAAGTACACGACCATTTTTTTGCATGACTCGACACTTATCTAAATAATAGATATTGGCTCTTTTAGAATGCAAAATGGCTTTTAAATCGGTTAATGGTTGCATAGCTTACCCCCAAATTAACCTGAACCCTGCTACCTAAATCCTGCAAGTGCTTACACACATCTGACGTAAGCTCTTGCAGGATTTAGGTTAAAAACTAAGCATATCAGATTCAGATTTCAGAAATTTTATTAGCCTCTCCTCAAAAGAACGAAACTGCTTAATTGCTAATAAACCTTTATCGGTTAAGCGCGTCCCACCTCCTGAACGCCCCCCCTGCTCTTTAATAACGAGAGGTTCATCAAACATTTTATTAAGCTCATCAATCAGCTTCCATGCTTTTTTATATGACATTCCCATATCTTTAGCTGCCGCACTAATCGAGCCAAGTTCTTGTATTTTTTCTAAGAGTGTAATTCGACCAATCCCTAGATAAACAGACTCTTTACCCGTCAGCCAAAAACGAGCCCTAATATTCTTAGAGTAAGATTCACCAGGTAATTTAATAGTCTCATTATTCACACAAATACCTATTTGAGACCTTTGCACGAGTTAGTCGCGAGAGTAAAATGAGATAGAATTTTGCAGGTTTTAGTCAAAAAACAAGCTTAATAGCTAGCTATTGAGCGTTTTTTTGGCTGAAAGATGCGAAATTATAGCCATTTTAATCCGTGAATAATCTCGTGCAAAGGTCTCATTTACCTAAAAAATTAAGACATGTAGTCCTTCAACAATTTCACCATAGTTTCCCACTGTGGATCTGTTAAAACTTCCCTTACAATATCACGACATTCCAGTGACATAACTGCCATTTTATGGCGTTTAGCACTCATTTCAGCATGATTTTCCATTAACTTTTCAGCATCAACCATAGCTAAAGCATCTTGTGTAATATTCCTTTCTATCCTTAAAGATTGATCAAATAATAATGCCCAAATATTCATATGATTTAAACGTCTATCTTCCAGTGCTTGAGCTTGCTCTGGGGTCAAATTCAACTCAGGAGCATGCATCAAGGCAATTGCCATTAACTTTGGCATTGGCGACACTCGTAAAAAAGCTTGAATTTCATTACCAGCTTTATTAGCAGAAGTAACCAGCCGCATTTGCCTACCATGTAAATCCATTACTTGAGACCACTGGTCTTTACTTAAGGTTTTTTGCATATTAACGACGCACAAATATCTAAGGTCAATTAACTTGGATCTAGACTCTATTATAAAATCGCGCAACATATTCTTGTCTTCAAGTGAAACCCCCTCTAAAGTAGCTTGGCGTAACTCATTCTCAAAACCAATAATTTCTTTCGTTAAACGCCTAACAGTGGAATTATTTTCTCTTTTCCATGCTTTCAGTTGCTCTACTTGTTCATTAGTTAACCCTAGCTTAGATGCACTAGGCAAAACAAGCATCATCAAATTTGGCATAGGCGAGGCATGTCTTACTTCTTGCATTTTTGTCATTTTAGCCGCCAAAGCAAAGTGACTCATTCCAAGCAATCCCACTATAGCTATCCCCGACACAAGGGTTTTAAAAACACGAAATCTTTTATTATTATTTAACACGGACATACACTCCAAAATTACCCTATATTAGCTAAGGACTATACTTTCCTTTAACAATGATCTACCTTTAAATATCATTGAAAAAATATTAACATTTAAAAAAAACAATTGATAGAGCTTATAATTTAATGTTAATATGATTTTTCGGTTAAGTTAGATGGAGCCGAATAATTCCCACACTTTTTAGTAGAAATAAAGCCCTGCACAAACATTAGTTTTACAGGGAAAGAGAAATAGATGTTGTGCCTGCTGGGTACGACAACCCTGTATATCTTTCCCTGTAGAACTAATACCTTACGCACTATATTATTTCTTCTATAAAAAAAGAATTATGAATATTAACAAATGATTTTGGATAACTTTTTTAATAAAGGAAAATAACTATGAACACAAAAAATATTGTTAAACTTTTCTCAGTAGCTGCACTACTTACTTTTTCACAGGTTGCTTTGGCAGCTACAACTCATACTGTTAAAATGCTAAACCACGGTGCTAATGGCATCATGGTATTTGAACCAGGATTTCTTAAAATTGAAATAGGAGATACCGTCTATTTTGAAGCAACTGATGCGGGTCACGATGCCGTCTCTTCATTCAGTTCTGGTGATGACTGGCGTGTTGGTTTCCAAGGTGGAAAAGTTACCTTTAATGATGAAGGCATAAACATTTACTATTGCACACCTCATAAGTCAATGGCAATGTATGGTGTTATTCAAGTAGGTGAAGCGGTCAACAAAGAAGAAGCAATGGCGGCAGCTAAAGTAAGCGAAGCAGGTTTTGCTATGAACCAAGGACGTTTAATGGGTTACATGGAACAAATTAAATAATTTAATTTATTTTGCTCAAGCGGGATGAAAATATAGAACCTAAATCACTGTAAGTGATTGCAGGATTTAGGTAAAACCTTAAAGAAATAATCATTTAAACCTATTCTTATTTTCAATCCGCTCGTGCAAATTTATAAAGTTAATATATTCTAAATCTAAAATTTCTATATATACATCCTTTCTTTTGGTAAAATCATCTCATCACTTACACTAAAGCTTCTACTTAAATCCAGTAACTAATTGTGCTATATGAGTGCAAGCACTTGCAGGATTTAGGCTCTATTAGGTAACTTTTAAAATGAAATCAACTATCCACGACCGTCTCAAACAAGAAGTTAAGACATTACAGCTTGAAAATATTCAGTTGCAAAAACAATTAGATGCCATTAAATTGCAATATCAAGCACTGGAAGAAGACTTCTTACATGCCTTACGAGCCGAAGAAGCTCCAAGCTTAAAGGGTAAAAAAATTGTTTACATTGGGGGGCTTTCTAAATGGGAAGAGGAATACCAGGCCATTGCTCAACACTATCAAGGAGAGCTAATTCTTCCTGATCCAAACAATATTGAAGCCATCTGCGAAGCCATTGAAATAGCTGATGAAGTTATTTGCCCTAAAAACTGTCCAAACCAGAACCTATGTCATGCGGCACGCTCAAGTTGCTCTAAATTTAATAAACCTTTAAGATCTATTGCCAACAGAACCCCACAAAGTTTACAGCAAGAACTTTCAGTCATTGTCATTGAAGCAAAAGCACCTACCAATTATTTACAATGAGACCCTTATTATCCTTAGGAGACCTTTGCATAATTAAAGTGCGGTTTAGGGAGTGCAGAAAATAGTGCATTTTTTACCCAAAAATAAGGATAATAGCTAGCTATTTGACGAGTTTTTGGGTAGAAAAGGTACTGTTTTATGCGTTTCATAAACTGTGCTTTAATTATGCAAAGGTCTCCTTAGATAAATTTGAACAGAAATGGGATGCTAAACTCCCCAGTATTAGTCGTTCATGGCGTAATCACTGGGAGAATGTTGCTACATTATTTTTATATCCTGAAGCGATTAGAAAAGCCATTTATACGACAAATGCTATAGAGTCTCTTAACTCAGTTATTCGTAAAAACACCCGTAATCGTAAGATATTTGGGCATGATAACTCTGCTTTTAAGATAATCTTTTTAGCCATAGAAAGAGCATCAAAAAAGTGGACTTTACCGATAAGAGATTGGAATTCTGCGATGAATCAGTTTATGATTCTCCATGAAGAACGCCTTAAAGATTACATTTAACCAAAATGGGCGTTTACACAAAATGGTTTACAGGCTCTGAGACCCCTGAGTAATTCAAGGGTTCTCTGAACAAATTACTCAAGGAACTTTATAATAAAAGTTATCGTCAGGTAGTTTTCCACCTACTAATGCAGGAGTATGGGCTAACAATTTATTAAAAAAGAATTCTAGCTCTTCTCGAGATTGTTGAGCATCTTTAACTTCTATCACTGTCCACTTCAAAGAATCTTCAACGGCTTCTGGCGTCAGTAAATCAATGTGCTTAGCCACCATAATACCTGCTTCTTTAGGATTATCTAATACCCATTGTGCAGATTTAGCATACTCCTCTTGAAAACGTTTTAATGCTTTAGGATTATCCAGTACACTCTTCATAGCTGTCATGCCTGCTTGAGGAATTCTAGCTTCTCTATTGAAAAGTCGCCCCCATTCCTTTTGAATATCTACACTACGATATAAATTTGGAGCAATCACACTCAGAGGAAGGGTTTGAGTTTTGCGTAAAGCCATTGATATTGCTGGCTCAGCAAGTAAAGCATGGTCTACACGTCGTAAAATCAATAATTGCATCGCTTCCAAAGGGCTTGGGGTATAGCGTAAATTAAAGTCTTTTTTAGGATCTAAACCTTCTGCTCGCACAAGCATCTCAAACAATATATCTGGCATATCTGCACGAAAGGGCATAGCTATTTCTTTACCTTTAAAATCTGCTAGCGTTTTTAAACTATCATCTCTGGAGACCATCCATAAAATACCCCAAATTGAGATATTCATTAACTTTAACTCAACACCACGGTTATACAAATTAGCCGCCACATTGGAAGGCATTGCAATAAAATCTGCCTTAAAGTCTCCTCTGCCCATCGCCATTAATCTTAGTTGATCAGGTCCTTTCCATGGACGAAATTCGACCGTATAAGCAATATCATTCAAAGCCCCTGTTTCTACCATATGAATTAATGGGTTAGAAACACCTGCAAAAGGCCCCGATAATACCAGCTTTTCTATTTTATCAGACGCCACAACCTGCCAGCTCATAGCTGCTAGTAACAAAACCAACCCAAATTTATTAATGCATTTCATTGTAATTTTCCTAAATTAATACGAAGCTTTTATAGCCAAATTCTTACATAGACCTCCCCCATATTATCGTTCAACAGCATTAATCTCAACAACAATAGTTATCATTATTTTTAATATAAAGGAATAAAAAACACTAATGCTAGCATTTTTAAGGGCTATGTTAAAATCTAAAGGATAATCAAGCTTAATCAGGATCATTTCTTGTCATCTATGAAGTTATCAGGAGTGGCATGCTATCTGGTTAAATATCCCAAGAATAGACGGATTACCAAGGTAAAAATCAGCTTCTAACTTTACGAAGAAATTGACATTACGGGATAAACTACTTTAAAATGCCGAAGTATCGATAATAAACATTATACTTATACTCACCTCGTTAACACTATGAACCAGAATAAAAGGATTTTAATCATGAAAAAACTTATTAAATCAGTCGTACTCACCAGCTCTATACTTTTTGCTTTGGGGGCAACGCAACAAATTAGTGCTGGTGAAATGGCAAAAGGACTTAATGTTATGGTCACCTCTCCTGATAACCAAACACAACTAATGGCGATGGTTTTGTCACTACAAACTATCAAAAAACACGATAAAAAAATCAACATGGTTTTATGTGGGCCAGCGGGGGTTTTAGCCTTAAAAGACACCGTCACACCAAAACTAAAACCACTGAACGTCTCACCAACAATGCTGTTAAATAAGATCATGAAGCTAGGTGCAAATGTTAGTGTATGCCCTTTATACCTACCTAATGCAGATAAAACTAAAGCAGACCTAATAGAAGGAATTACTGTTGCTAAACCATCTGTAATTGCTGGAAAACTTTTAAATAAAAACCTTCAAAATCTTGCTTACTAAAGATTAGTTTAAACCTCTACACTAAAGGATTACGAAAAATAGATATAAACCTTGCTGAAAAAGGCAAAGATTACACCCTAATCCGCAAGTAGAACCATAGATTAGTGTGCAAGTAATTGATGTGCCTAGCAAATTTTAAAAAACTGCTGTCACCTAATTGGTGATAAAGATTTTTTAAAATTTGCTAGGCTCATCAAGGACTTGTGCAATAATCATATTTTCTACTTGCGGACTAGGGTTACAGCTAATACCTGAATTTGTGACGTTAATGCGGACTCAGGTAATATCTAGCTATTGACAAGGTTTTTAACGAATTTCAGTAAAATTTAGACCATTTTTATCCGCACATCCTTTCATGCGCGGGTCTCTAGTTGTAAAAAAGGACTTCTAATGAAACCAGATCACAAAGGCCTTAAAAAGATAGTCAATTCTCTTAAATATTCTTGGCACGGCCTTAAGATTTGCTTTCAAAATGAAGTCGCTTTTCGACAAGAACTTGGGGCATTATTACTGCTAACCCCTATAGCTATCTGGCTATCAAATAATGCAGTCGAATTTATTTTACTCATTGGTTCTATTTTTTTATTATTAGTAATAGAGCTATTAAATACAGCTATCGAAATGGTTGTAGATCGTCAGGGTTCAGAATGGAATGAACTCTCTGGTCTCGCTAAAGATATGGGAGCTGCCGCAGTACTTGTAATGATATGTCTATGTATTTTAATTTGGGGAGCCATTATTATATTCCCTACAAACTTGTAAAGTTTTATGTCCTAAATCCTTGAGTTGTTCTCTTAACTTCTGTATAGTCTCTATTTTTCAGGTGCTTTGAAATGATTAAAATCAAAGTTAAACGGGAAGTTAGGTAAAACCTAAATCCTGCAAGTGGTTGCACACATATAGCACAAGCTATTGATCCGTATAGCGAATTTTAATTCTTCGGGAATATCAATAAGTATTCCACTCGAATTAAAATCACTATACAAACCAATAGCTTGCACTCTATATGCACAACCACTTGCAGAATTTAGGTAAAAAATTTATTTCCAATCCTACGCTGCCCCCGCAACGGTGATAGAGAAAACGGGTTAATAAGCCATTGGAGTCAATACTCTGAGAAGGCAACCCCAAAATGCTCTTAAGCCCGGATACCGGCCTGTGAAAACTACTAGGCTGGTAAAAAAACCGAGCCAAACCAGATTGCGGAGGGCAATACGGAGATAAATCAAATTCTAAGAGTTTCGTCACTCTTCAAGTAAAATAGTTTATCCAGCTTTAGATTCTGTCCTAAGACCGTTTTTCCTTTGTAATTTTTTATTTAATTACAAAGAGACCATTGTATAAATAGATGCACGGCTTAAAATGGCTAAATTTTACAATCCTTTACTCAAAAAAACGCCCAATAGCTAAATTAAGATTAATTTTTTGAGAAAAACCTAGTAAAGTCTATCTCATTTTTAGCTCGTATCCTAATTTATGCAAAGGTCTCACGAAGGATAACTTCATGAAACTTTCTAGACTATCGGTTGCCATATTAACCGTGCTAGCCACACCTGTAATTTTCGCAGAAACCACAAGCTCTCTCAATCAAATTGTAGTCACGGCTAACAACATAGAGCAAACTATTCATTCTGTTACATCGAACATAACTGTCATTACTGCTGAAGAAATACAAGCAAGACAGCACAAAACACTAGGAGATGTACTACAAACTGTTCCTGGAATGTTTATAAGAAACCAGGGAGGCCTTGGTACCCTCTCAACAATGACTATGCGAGGATTAAGTGGACTCAATATACTTGTTCTTAAAAATGGCATTATCCTAAATGATCCCACTGGACTAAGTGGTGCAAATATAAACCACTTATTTTTAAGTGATGTCGAAAGAATAGAAATTATTAAAGGCCCTCAATCTGGAGTTTGGGGAGCGGATACCTCCGCCGGTGTTATTAACATCATCACTAAAAGAGCCCAACAAACCGCGACAGTATCACTAGAAACTGGCAGTTACGGTTACAAAAAACTAGCTAGTTCTATGGGTGCAGGCAATGACAAGATTAACTTTATTGTTAATTTTTTAGAAATATCTACCGATGGTTTCTCTGCCATAAAATCCTATAACGCTTCAAACAATGCTCATGAAAAAGATGCCTTCAAGCAAACAGATGTTTCTTTCAAAATGAGTATTTCACCATTAAAAGGGCATAAAGTTCAAACCTTTATTAAACAGTCTTCTGCTACAGTCAATTATGACAATACATGGCCTATTAATCCTGATGCAACTCTAACCGGAGACTTTGACAGCACATTAAAAAGTATTCGTTATAGCTACCAAAATGAACTTTTAAAAACAGAAGTTTTTCTAAATAAAACTGCTATTGACCGAAGGTTAGACACCTTTAATGCACTAAGCTCTGTGAAGCAATATGGTGTTTCTGGGCAATACATCTACTTTACAGACCAGTTTTTTAGCCTTGCCATTTCCGAAAGAAAGCTCCAAGATAAAATTAATAATAATAGTTATACCAACACAGGTTTTTCAGCCAGCAATACCAATCAATTTTTTAATAGAAGCCTAATTTTTACCCAAAGTATAAGAGCAGATAAATATGATCGTTTTGACGATAAAACAACGGGGAAAATAGGCATTAAAGGCTATTTATCAGAGCAAGTTTTTCTTGCCGCCAATTACGGAACTGGTTATAGAGCACCTACCTTGGCAGAAAGTGCTCATTCAACCTTAAAGCCAGAGAGCACGGAAGGTTTAGATGCGACTATTGGAGCTTATGGGTTTGAGTTGACCTATTTCAAAACCAAAACCCAAGATAAGATCCAGTGGATTTCAGGCTGGCCTATTACCGTTTATAGAAATTTAGCAGGAACAACGACTTCTGAAGGTATTGAAGCCAGCTATCGATTCACAATTGATAGCATTGATTCTGATATTAATATCAACTACACCTTCCAAAAAGTAAGAGATCACAATGACCAGTGGTTAGCAAGGATGCCTGAAAAAATGGCAAACCTAACTTTTGATAACTACTCTTTTAACAACACTCGCCTAGGAATAAGTGCTCAATATATGGGAACAACCTATGATAGACCCAATCAACAAAGAGCTCAAATAGGAGAATACTTTATTGTTGATTTCAGTGCCGACTACACTTTTAATAAACACCTAACCCTCTATGGAAAAATTGAGAACGTCTTTAATAAAGACTACACCAATGCAGTCGCCAGCTACCAAGGAACAAGTAACACTCCTAGCCATATCTATAATAGAGGCGGAACTCAACTATTTTTAGGGATACAAGGGCAATTCTAATATAAACACGCATTCCCTTGCTCCGCATGGGAATGCAAATCTTTGTATGTTTTTAGTATAGCTAGTCAACATTGAACAAAACAAACTCGAACACCTAACTTGCAGAATTTAGGGATCACTCTAAACTTCAGCCAAATCACCTTTTTTTTCAAGCCAAACCTTTCGGTCTCCTGAACGCTTTTTTGCCAACAACATATCCATTACTAAATCTGTGGTATCCAAATCTAAACGTAACTGAATAAGCCGTCTCGTTTCAGGCATCATCGTAGTTTCTCGTAACTGTCCGGGATTCATCTCTCCCAAACCTTTAAAGCGAGTGACCTGAACTTTACCAGATATTTTTTCAGCCTCAATGCGGTCTAAAACACCTTGGCGTTCAGATTCATCTAAAGCATAAAACACTTGTTTACCGATATCAATTCTATATAGAGGAGGTACAGAAACATATACATGTCCTTGCTCAACTAACACTGTAAAATGTTTGACAAATAAAGCACAAATCAAAGTTGCAATATGAGCCCCATCCGAATCGGCATCAGCTAAAATACAAATTTTACCATAACGTAATCCACTTAAATCATCCGACCCTGGATCCATACCAATCGCCACAGAAATATCATGAATTTCATTAGAAGCTAATACCTGAGACACATCAACTTCCCAAGTATTTAAAATTTTTCCACGTAACGGCATAATCGCTTGAAAACTTTTATCCCTTGCTTGCTTAGCAGAACCTCCCGCAGAATCTCCTTCAACCAAAAACAGTTCTGTTCTGGTTAAATCAGACTCAGTACAATCTGCTAATTTTCCTGGTAACGCGGGTCCTGAAGTAATCTTTTTACGAGTCACTTTTTTAGCTTTTTTACTGCGACTTTGAGCATTATTAATGACAATTTCAGCAATTTTTTCAGCGACTTCAACATGCTGATTAAGCCACAAACTTAAACTATCTTTAACAATCCCAGAAATAAAAGGTACACACTCCCTTGAAGAAAGTCTTTCCTTAATTTGTCCAGCAAACTGAGGCTCTCGCACCCTAGCAGATAAAACAAAAGCCACATTTTTCCAAACATCATCAGGTGTCAGTTTAACTCCTCTTGGAAGCAAGTTATGAAACTCACAAAACTCCCTAATCGCATCTGTTGCTCCCGCACGCAAACCATTAACATGGGTTCCACCTTGAGGTGTGGGAATAAGATTAACATAGCTTTCCAATAAGGTTTCCGATGGCTCTGCTAACCAAGTTAATGCCCAAGATGCTCCTTCATTTTCAGCATTAACTTCACCTACAAATGCCTCTAAAGGAACTCGCTCCAAGCTATCTAAAGAAGAGTTAAGATAATCTCTTAATCCATTCTCATATTGCCAAACTTCTGTTTCCTTGCTAACTTCATCAACAAACGTCATTTTTAAATTAGGGCTTAACACCGCTTTAGCTCGCAGTAGATGAGCAAGTTTTGTTAGAGCATATTTAGGGGTATCAAAAAAAACCGCATTAGGCCAAAAACGCAACCAGGTTCCAGTACTCTTTTTACCTACCTTGCCTATCACCTCTAAAGGCTCTACTACTTCACCCTTTTCAAAAGCAATTCTATATTTTTTACTATCACGCTTAATTTGAATTTCTACACGCTTAGAAAGTGCATTTACCACTGAAATCCCAACCCCGTGCAACCCACCCGAAAATTGATAAGCTTTATTTGAGAATTTCCCCCCAGCATGCAGCTTCGTCATAATCACCTCAACGCCTGACATGGCCTCTTCTGGATGAATATCTACAGGCATCCCACGCCCATCATCTTCAACAGAAATTGAACCATCAGCATAATGAGTCACCGTAATCTCCGAAGCATAGCCGGCAATCACCTCATCAACACTATTATCAATCACTTCTTGAGCTAAATGATTCGGCCTAACAGTATCGGTATACATGCCTGGGCGTTTACGAACAGGATCCAAGCCAGTTAAAACTTCAATCTCAGATGAATTATAAGATTCATTCACAGGTTCAAACTCCTTATAGCTAAGTCCAAAAATAGAAATGCGAATATTGCACAAACCATTGATTTTACAAAGAAATAAAAAATAACCGCCGAACCTATGGACGAAACTAATATTTTGTTATTTCCCTGTAAAACCAATGGTTTGCACACTATTTCACGTTTCTATATTTGTATTTGAGTGATAAAATTGTGTAGAATACACTTGTTTTTTAAATAAGATATAATATCAGGAAGCCTCGATAATGCCAAACAGAGACTATAAAGACGAAAGAAGAGAATATGATTTTTCCCAACTAAACCGAGAAGACATTCATCTAAATCCTTTTATTCAACTTAATGAGTGGTTAGATATAGCTAAAAACTCAGCGATGAAAGATCCTACTGCCATGTCCCTTTCTACTGTAGACGCTAAATTACAACCTCATAGTCGAATTGTTCTTTTAAAAGAAATTGATGAAGGGCTGGTTTTTTACACCCATTATGAAAGCCCAAAAGCTCACGATTTAGCACAAAATCCAAAAGCTTCACTATTGTTTTTTTGGCCAGAACAAGATCGCCAAATTCGTGTCGAAGGATCTATTGAAAAAACCTCTTATGAAATGTCAGACACCTACTTTCAAAGCCGCCCTCTCGACAGTCAACTAGCCTCCACTACCTCAGAACAAAGCCAAGTCGTACCTGGCAGAAAAACTCTTGAATTTAATTTCCTAATTGCAGAAAGTGCCTATAATGGAGAAAAAATCAACTGTCCTGAATACTGGGGTGGCTACCGATTAATTCCCAATCTATTCGAATTTTGGCAAGGACGAGAAAACCGCCTTCATGATCGTTTTCAATATTTAAAAGACACTCAAAACAGAAGACAGTGGATTGCTTCTCGTCTTTCTCCTTAAATCCTCATGAAAAGTTTCGAGAAGATGCTACCAAAATCATGGTTACAGCATTTAGATAAAACCTTAAAACAAAACGAGTTACAAAACCTGTTCAATTTTTTAAGTACTGAAATAGCACAAGGTAAAGAAATTTTACCATCAACAGAATTTTGGTTTAATGCTCTGAACAGTACCCCTTTTGAAAAGGTAAAAGTCATAATTATTGGGCAAGATCCTTACCCAACTCCTAACCATGCCCATGGCTTATGCTTTTCTGTTCTCCCTGAAGTAAATCCCCTGCCCAAATCTTTACTCAACATCAACAAAGAGCTCTTAAATGATTTAAATATCAACAACCAACATACAGGCTACCTACAGCCTTGGACAAGACAAGGAGTCTTACTCCTAAACTCTGTTTTAACTGTTCAAGCAGGAAAAACAAACTCTCACCAAAATGTAGGATGGGAAATATTGACAGATACTATTATCCAACAATTAAACCAAAATAAACAACATCTTGTCTTTATCTTATGGGGCAATTACGCACAAAAAAAAGGTAAGTTTATTGATACCAGCAAACACCTTGTTATCAAAAGTCCACACCCATCTCCATTATCCGCCTATCGAGGTTTTTTTGGAAGCCAACCCTTCTCAAAAACAAATAACTACCTACAACAACATCAATTACAACCCATTAACTGGAAGCTAAATCCTGCAAGTGCTTGCACACATCTGACGTAAGCTATTAATTCGTATAGC
>CAZRMK010000028.1:0-20461 GCA_964601165.1 uncultured Piscirickettsiaceae bacterium
TGATGAAGTTGGATCTTGCGGCTGGTGTTGATGTTCAGTTAGAGTTGCGTTAAGCTTGGTACCTAAATCCTGCAAGTGCTTGTACACATGTGGCGTAAGCTATTAATTTGTATAGTAAATTTTAATTATTCGAGAATATCAATAAGTATTCTTCTCGAATTAAAATCACTCTACAAATCAATGTCTTACGCCATATATGCACAATCACTTGCAGGCTTTAGGTAGGCTTGTGTCAGTTATCAATCGTAATAGCTGGTTAAAATAATATGAGGTTTTAAATATGAGTATTGGTGTCGTTGGGCATAAGGTTGGTATGACTCGTATATTTGATGATAATGGTGTTTCTACGCCTGTTACTGTTATTGAGGTCTTGTCAAATAGGATTACTCAAATCAAAGCTGTTGAGACAGATGGTTATTCGGCTGTTCAGGTTACAGCGGGATCTAAGCATGCAGGTCGAGTTTCTAAGCCTGCTGCGGGTCATTTTGCGAAAGCCGGTGTTGAA
The DNA here is from genome assembly GCA_964601165.1 of uncultured Piscirickettsiaceae bacterium. Classification (GTDB taxonomy): domain Bacteria; phylum Pseudomonadota; class Gammaproteobacteria; order Thiomicrospirales; family Thiomicrospiraceae; genus Thiosulfativibrio. The sequence continues at coordinate 506 of CAZRMK010000028.1, forward strand.
GCCGGTGTTGGTTTGTGGGAGTTTAGGTTAAGTTCAGCTTCTGATTTAGAAGGTTTGGAGTTGGGTGCAGAAATCACAGTTGAAAGCATGTCTGGTGTAGCTGTTGTAGATGTAACCGGCATAACCAAAGGTAAAGGGTTTCAAGGGGTGATTAAACGTCATAATTTTGCAATGCAAGACGCCACTCATGGTAACTCTCTTGCGCATAGAGCTTCTGGTTCAATTGGTCAAAACCAAACGCCAGGTAGAGTTTTTAAAGGCAAGAAGATGGCTGGTCATATGGGCTCAGTTCGCCAGACAACTCAAAATCTTGATTTAGTGAAAGTTGATGTTGAAAACAATCTTTTGTTAATCAAGGGTGCAGTTCCTGGTGCGAAAGGCGGTGTGGTAATTGTGCGTAAGGCAGTCAAGTAAGGTGAGTGTCATGGAATTTAAATTAATAGAATTGTCTACTGGAAAAGAGTCTGGATCAGTCTCTGTTTCTGAAGATGTTTTTGGTGTTGAGTTTAAAGAGTCTTTAGTTCATCAGGTCGTAACCGCATATATGAATGCTGGGCGTTCAGGAACTAAGGGGCAAAAGAATCGTGCAGCTGTGCGCGGTGGTGGTGCAAAGCCATGGGCTCAAAAGGGTACTGGGCGAGCGCGTGCAGGTACTTCACGTAGTCCTTTGTGGGTGGGGGGAGGTAGAGCTTTCCCAGGTCATAATCGTGATTTTTCAGAAAAAGTAAATCGTAAAATGTATCGCGGAGCGATGCGTTCAATTGTTTCTGAGTTAGGTCGTACTGGGCGTTTAATCGTTGTTGATGAGTTTAAGGTTGACTCACCAAAGACTAAAGAATTTAAGTCAAAGCTGGCAATGATTGCTGTTAAAGATGCCTTGGTGGTAACAGAAGGCTTTGATGAGTACTTGTACTTGTCGGCTCGTAATTTATATCAAGCAGACGTTTGTGATGTTGCATCACTTGATCCTGTGAGTCTTGTAGGTTTCGGTTCGGTTGTAATGACTCAAGGTGCAATTAAACAACTTGAGGAGAGCTTAGCATGAGCCAAGAACGTTTATTAAAGGTATTGCTAGCTCCTCACGTTTCTGAGAAGTCTGCAAATTTAGCTGATTCAAATCAATATGTTTTTCGCGTTGTTTCAGATGCAACTAAGTCTGAAGTTAAGGGTGCGGTTGAGTCGTTGTTTAGTGTGAAAGTAGAGTCGGTTAATATGATTAATCTTAAAGGCAAGAAAAAGGTCTTTAAGGGTCGTATTGGCAAGCGCAATGATATTCGTAAAGCGATTGTTCGTTTAGCAGCAGGTCAAGAAATTGACTTTGCTGGTGCGGAATAAGGAGAGATTTGATGGCAATTATTAAAAAATCAAAACCGACTTCTCCAGGTCGTCGTTTTATGGTTCATATTATTGAACCAGATCTTCACAAAGGTAAGCCTTTTTCTGCTCTTTTATCTAAAAAGTCTAAGAAGGGTGGTCGTAATAATAATGGTAGAATTACTGTTCGTCACCAAGGTGGCGGGCATAAGCAACATTATCGCATGGTTGACTTTAAGCGCAATAAAGAAGGGGTTCCAGCAACAGTTGAGCGTCTTGAATATGATCCAAATAGAACCGCTCATATTGCGTTATTGAAATATGCTGACGGTGAGAGAGCTTATATTTTAGCTCCTAAGGGCGTAAAAGCTGGCGATAATATTGAATCTGGGCAGCATGTTGCAATTAAGCCTGGCAATTCATTGCCTTTGCGTAATATTCCTGTGGGAACAGTTGTGCATGCTCTTGAGATGCGTCCTGGTAAGGGTGCGCAAATTGCTCGTAGTGCTGGGGCTTCTGTGCAGATTGCTGGTCGTGATGGTCAGTATGTGCTTGTTAAGCTTCGTTCTGGAGAGATGCGTAAAATTCTTGCTGAATGTCGTGCGACAATTGGTGAGGTGGGTAATTCTGAACATAGTCTTCGCAAGCTTGGTAAGGCTGGAGCAACTCGTTGGAGAGGGATAAGGCCAACAGTTAGAGGGGTTGCAATGAATCCGGTTGATCATCCTCACGGGGGTGGAGAAGGTCGTACTTCTGGTGGTCGTCATCCGGTTACGCCATGGGGAGTTCCTACTAAAGGTAAGAAAACTCGTAGTAATAAGCGTACAGATAAAATGATCGTACGTCGTAGAAACAGTAAATAAGGAAGGATTCAATGCCACGTTCAGTTAAAAAAGGTCCTTTTGTAGATCATCACCTTTATAAGAAGGTGATTGAGGCACAAGAATCTGGTAATAAGCGTCCAATTAAAACATGGTCTAGAAGATCAATGATTTTACCTGATATGATCGGATTAACCATTGCAGTTCATAATGGTAAAGAGCATATTCCGGTTTTCATATCTGAAAACATGGTTGGACATAAATTAGGTGAGTTTTCAATGACTCGTACTTACCGTGGTCATACTGCGGATAAGAAAGTCAAGCGTTAGGGGAATATGATGCAAGTAAGTGCTACTCATAAGTTTGCGCGTATTTCTCCACAGAAAGCGCGTTTAGTCGTGGATTTGATTCGCGGAAAAGATGTTGAAACAGCTGTAAATATTTTAACTTTTAGTGATAAGAAAGCGGCAGGTTTAATTAAAACTGTGTTAAATTCAGCGATTGCAAATGCTGAAAATAATGAAGGTGCTGATATTGATGAGCTGAAAGTGACTGCTGCATTTGTTGATGCAGGTCCTATCATGAAGCGTATGCGAGCTCGTGCTAAAGGTCGCGGTAACCGTATTTTAAAACGTATCAGTCATATTACTGTTACAGTTGGCGATAAGTAAGGAGAATCAGAATGGGTCAAAAAGTACATCCTATTGGTATTCGTTTAGGGATCACTAAGGATTGGAATGCTCGCTGGTATGCCGATGGTAAAAACTATTCGGATTTCCTTATTAGCGACATTGAAATCAGAAATGTATTAAATAAGAAATTAGCGCATGCTTCGGTTAGTAAAATTCATATTGAACGTGTTGCAAATGGTATTAGGGTAACCGTTCATACGGCTCGTCCAGGTGTTGTAATTGGTAAGAAAGGGGAGGACATTGAGAGGTTAAAACAGCTTTTAATTGCCCAAACTGGAATGCCGGTTAATATTAACATTGAAGAAATTAAAAAGCCTGAACTAGATGCTAAGCTGGTTGCGGAAAGTATTGCTCAGCAGTTAGAGAAGCGTATTCAATTTAGGCGTGCGATGAAGCGTGCGGTAGGTAATGCTATGCGTCTTGGGGCGGGTGGGATCAAGGTAAATCTTTCTGGTCGCTTAAATGGCGCGGAGATTGCACGTGCTGAGTGGTATCGTGAGGGGCGTGTTCCTTTACATACTTTTCGTGCTGATATTGATTATGCTGCATTTGAAGCAAATACTACTTACGGTAAAATTGGCGTTAAAGTTTGGATCTTTAAAGGTGAAAAACTTGGCAAGCTTTCTTTGCAAGCACCAAAGCAAACTAAAGGCAAAAAAGGCCGTAACTCACAAGGTCTTAACTAAAAAGGATACAAGATTATGTTAATGCCTAAACGTACTAAGTTTAGAAAAGTTCATAAAGGACGTAACCGTGGTTTGGCTTTAGTGGGTAACAAAGTTAGCTTCGGTCAGTTTGGCCTTAAGGCTGTTGAACGTGGTCGTATGACATCAAGGCAAATTGAAGCGGGTCGTCGAGTGATGACTCGTAAAGTTAAGCGTGGTGCTAAAATTTGGATTCGCGTATTTCCTGATAAGCCAATTACAAATAAACCTCTTGAGGTTCGTATGGGTAAGGGTAAGGGGAGTGTTGAATATTGGGTTGCTCAAATTCAGCCAGGTCGTGTAATTTATGAAATGCAAGGTGTTGAGGAAGTGGTTGCTCGTGAGGCTTTTGAGCTAGCGGCTGCCAAGCTACCTTTTAAAACACAATTTGTTACAAGAACGGTGATGTAAATGACAGTTAAATCTTTACAAGAAAAATCTGTAGAAGAGTTACGCGAAGAGCTAATTAGTCTTTTACAGGAACAATTTAACTTGAGAATGCAAAATGCAACTGGACAGTTGAAAAATACTGTCCAGCTTAAGAACGTTCGTCGTTCTGTTGCTAGAGTTAAAACCATCATTCGTCAAAAAGTGAGTAAATAAGAATGTCTGGTCAAGAGAAAAAAGCTCGAATGATGCAGGGTACTGTTGTTAGTAACGGTATGAAAGATTCAGTTGTTGTTAAAATTGAACGTTTCATTAAGCATCCAAAATATAAAAAGTTTATTAGAAAATCCACTAAAGTTATGGCTCATGATGCTGATAACGTTTGTATGGTTGGAGATACAGTCTCTATTCAAGAGTGCAAGCCAATTTCTAAAAACAAATCCTGGATGTTAGTTAATGTTGATGCTAAGGCTAAGATTTAGTTTTTGAGGTTTGTGTGTGACCTGAAAGCAAAGAGAAATGAGGTGATTGTTTTAATGTTTTTGTAAAAAACTTTAGTGTAGTAGAGTGCTGTTACAAGAAGTTTTAATGGAAATGTTTTAATAATGGATTGTTTGTGTTTGTGTTTGGGTTATACTGTGATCACATTATTAATAGATAATATGCTCTTATAGTCAAGCCGCCAAAATGACCAAACCATGAAATGGGACTAGTCATTATGGTGGTTTTTGTGCTATAATTGTTCTTTTACGGTATAAGTATGGAGAGTCAGCATGATTCAGATGCAAACAGTGCTTGACGTTGCTGATAATAGTGGTGCGCGACGAGTTCAATGCATTAAAGTGTTGGGCGGGTCAAAGCGTCGTTATGCCGCAATTGGCGATGTTATTAAAGTTTCCATTAAAGAAGCTGCGCCTCGTGGAAAAGTTAAAAAGGGTGACGTTTACAATGCCGTTGTTGTTCGTACAGCAAAAGGCGTTCGTCGTCCTGATGGTTCTTTGATTAAGTTTGATGGTAATGCTGCGGTTATTTTGAACGCAAAGCATGAGCCTGTAGGGACTCGTATCTTTGGGCCTGTCACGCGTGAATTAAGGAATGAGAAGTTTATGAAGATTGTTTCTCTAGCTCCTGAGGTTTTATAAAAGGATACCTTTGCATGATTAAAATGCAGTTTAGGGAGTGCAGAAAATAGTGCGTTTTTTACCCAAAAAGGAGAGGAGTAGCTAGTTATTTGACGAGTTTTTGAGTAAAGAAGGGCGCTGTTTTATGGATTTTATAAGCTGTATTTTAAATTGTGCAAAGGTCTCATAGAGGGATAAGAGAATGAATCGACTAAAAAAAGGTGATGACATTATCGTTGTTACTGGTAAAGATAAAGGCAAGAAAGGTTCTATTTCCTCTATCTTGCAAAATGGTAAAGTCGTCGTAGATGGTATTAATTTAGCTAAAAAGCATATTAAGCCTAACCCTATGGCTGGAGAGCAAGGAGGCATTATTACTAAAGAAATGCCTATTAATGCTTCCAATGTAGCTTTGTTTGATCCTGAAACTGGAAAGGCTGGAAAGGTCGGTATTAAAGTTGAAGGTGATGTTAAGGTGCGTGTCTTTAAGTCTACGGGAAAAGCGGTAGACGCTTAATTTTAGGTTAAAAAAATGGCAAGACTACAAAAGGTTTATAAGGAAGAGGTATTACCAAAGCTTGTTAAAAAGTTCGGTTATTCTTCTCCTATGCAAGCTCCAAGGTTAACTAAGATTACAGTTAATATGGGGGTCGGTGAAGCAATTGCCGATAAGAAGGTTTTAGATAATGCAGTGGCCGATATGGAGGCTATTACGGGTCAAAAAGTTGTTAAGACTTTGGCGCGTAAATCTGTTGCAAGTTTTAAAGTTCGTGATGGGTATCCTGTGGGTTGTAAAGTAACGCTTCGTGGTGCACAGATGTATGAGTTTCTTGATCGTTTGATCAATGTTGCTTTGCCTCGCGTAAGAGATTTTCAAGGATTAAATGCTAAGGCTTTTGATGGTCGTGGTAATTATAATTTGGGAATTAAGGAGCAAATTATCTTTCCAGAAATTGAATTTGAAAAAATAGATAAAATTCGCGGAATGGATATTAGTTTTGCTACGACTGCTGAAACAAATGATGAAGCTAAGGCGTTGTTAGAAGCGTTTAATTTCCCATTTAAGAAGAATTTAACCTAAATCCTGCAAGTGATTGCACACATATAGCACAAGCTATTGATTCATATAGCAAATTTTAATTCTTCGAGAATATCAATAAGTATTCTGCTCGAATTAAAATCACTATATAAATCAATAGCTTGCACTCTATATGCACAATCACTTGCAGGGTTTAGGCTTAAGAAGTAAGGAAGTCTTATGGCTAAACAGTCAATGATTGCTAGAGAGCACAAGAGAGCTAGAATAGTAGCTAAGTTCGCCGTTAAGCGAGCTGAGTTAAAAAAAGCTTCTGTTGATTTTTCTCTAAGTTTTGAAGAGCGTATGGATGCGATGGATAAGTTAGCAAAACTTCCTCGTAATGCGTCTCCAGTTCGTCAACGAAATCGTTGTCGTTTAACTGGGCGCCCACACGGTGTATATAGAAAATTCGGGTTATCACGTAACATGCTAAGAGAATTAGCAATGCAAGGTGATGTGCCTGGTTTAAGAAAGGCCAGTTGGTAAGGATTAATTGTTATGAGTATGTCTGATCCAGTTGCGGATATGTTAACGCGCATTAGAAACGGTCAAATGGCTGGTCACGCTAGTGTGAGTATTCCTTCTTCTAAAATGAAAGTAGCTCTTGCTAGTGTTCTAAAAGAAGAAGGTTTCGTTTCAACATATGACGTAAAAGAAGTAAATGGTAAATCTGAGTTATCAGTAGATCTTAAGTATTATGAAGGTCAGCCTGTTATTGAGATGATTAAACGTGTTAGCCGTCCAGGTTTGCGTGTTTATAAAAACAAAAATGAATTGCCAAATGTTATTGGTGGCTTGGGTGTAGCGATTATTTCTACATCTCAAGGTATTATGTCTGATCGTCAGGCTCGCAAAGCGGGTGTTGGTGGTGAAATTATTTGTTACGTGGCTTAGGAGATTAATATGTCTAGAATTGCAAAATCTCCAGTTTCTATTCCTGCGGGTGTAGAGGTTAAGGTTGACGGTACAAATGTAATTGTTAAGGGTGCTAAAGCAACTCTGAATAAGCAGATGAACGGTAATGTTTCTATTTCTGTAGAAGGAGGCGTAGTTAAGTTTTCGCCGACTAAAGAGTCAAAAGATGGTTGGGCTCAAGCAGGAACAGCACGTGCACTGATTAATAATATGGTAATTGGTGTCTCGAATGGTTTTGAAAAAAAATTAGAGTTAGTAGGGGTTGGTTATCGAGCTAAAGCTCAAGGTAAGACCTTAAATTTAACTCTTGGTTTTTCTCATCCTGTTGAGCATGCTATTCCTGAAGGAATTGCAATTGAAACTCCTAGTCAAACAGAGATCCTTGTTAAGGGTGCTGATAAACAGGTGGTGGGTCAAGTTGCTTCAGAAATTCGAGCTTATCGTCCGCCGGAGCCTTATAAGGGCAAGGGCGTGAGGTATTCTGATGAGTGGATTCTTCGTAAAGAAGCTAAGAAGAAATAGTACCTAAATCCTGCAAGTGCTTGCACACATACAGCACAAGCTATTGATTCGTATAGCGAATTTTAATTTTTCTAGAATATCAATAAGTATTCTGCTCAAATTAAAATCACTATACAGATCAATATCCTGCACTCTATACATTAACAACTTGATGCAGGATTTAGGTAGTAAGGAATGTAAAATGGATAAGAAAACTACCAGACTTCGTAGAGCTAAGAAAATACGTGGTAAAATTGCAGCACAAAATATTGCTAGGCTATGTGTTTATAGAACGCCTAAGCATATTTATGCGCAATTAATTGCTGCTGATGGTGCTACGGTCGTTGCTGCGAGTTCTACGGTTCAAGCAGAAATCAAAAAAGAAGTTGGCTTCACTGGTAATAAAGAAGCTGCAAAGATTGTTGGAAAGTCGATCGCAGAGAAGGCTAAAGTAGCAGGGATTTCGTCTGTTGCCTTTGATCGTTCAGGATTTAAGTATCACGGACGAGTTAAAGAGTTAGCTGAGTCAGCACGTGAAAACGGGCTTGAGTTTTAATAGAAAGGGTTCAAAATGTCTTCAAAGGAATTGCAAGAAGGTCAAGATGACCTAATTGAAAAGCTCGTTTCTGTACGCCGTGTAGCTAAAGTTGTTAAGGGAGGTCGTGTATTCGGTTTTTCTGCTTTAACAGTGGTTGGTGATGGAGAAGGGCGTGTTGGTTACGGAAGTGGTAAAGCGAACGAGGTGCCTGTTGCGATTAAAAAAGCAATGGAGAAGGCTCGACGTAATATGAAAAATGTACATCTTAATGGCAGTACATTGCAATATCCAATTAACTTTAAGCAAGGTGCAGCCAACATTGTTATGCTTCCTGCTTCAGAGGGAACGGGTGTTATTGCTGGTGGTGCGATGCGGGCTGTTTTTGAAGCTGCCGGTGTAAAGGATGTGCTTGCTAAGTGTATTGGGACAACGAGTCCAGTTAACGTGGTGCGTTCAACAGTTAATGCATTAACAGGTATGAATAGTCCAGAGTTTATCGCAGCAAAACGTGGTAAATCTGTTGAAGAGATTTTAGGTGAGTAAAATGGCTGACAATAAAAGGTTAAACATTACTTTGGTTAAAAGTGCGATTGGACGTTTACCCAAGCATGTGTGTTGTGTAAAGGGCTTAGGTTTAAGAAGAATGCACCAAACAGTAAGTGTTATTGATACGCCTGAAAACCGTGGAATGATCAATAAGGTTTCTTATTTATTAAAAGTAGAGGGAGCATGATATGCAACTAAATACTTTGAAACCAGCCGCAGGATCGAACCCTTCTGCAAAGCGCAAGGGGAGAGGTCAAGGTTCTGGTAATGGAAAGATGGCAGGTCGTGGTCATAAGGGTCAGAAGTCTAGGTCAGGAGGCATGCCAAAAGTAGGTTTTGAAGGTGGTCAAATGCCTTTGCAACGTAGATTGCCAAAAGTTGGTTTTACTTCACGTAAGGCTAAGTATGTTGGAGAAATACGTTTAGATACTCTTTCTAAGCTTGATGTGGATGTGATTGACATTGCAGCACTTAAAGCAGCTGATCTGATTTCAGATATAACTAAAGAAGTAAAAGTGATTAATTCTGGCGAAGTGGCAAAGGTCATTAAATTGTCAGGTTTAAGAATAACGGCTTCTGCAAAACTTGCTGTTGAAGCGGCAGGTGGCTCTGTAGAGTAAAAATATGAATAATAAAGCAATGGCGTCAAGTGGCTCTTCGGGGCTAATGGGTAAGATATTTTTTGTTTTGGGTGCTTTGATAATATTTCGGCTTGGAACACATATTCCTGTCCCGTTAATTGATCCGATTGCCTTAGCAGCGATGTTTGAACAGCAACGAGGAACTGTTCTTGACATGTTTAACATGTTTTCGGGTGGTGCTTTGGAGCGTTTATCTATTTTAGCTCTTGGAATCATGCCCTATATTTCGGCAGCTATTATTATGCAGCTACTAACGGTTGTTTCTCCAACCTTAGAAAAAATTAAGAAAGATGGTGAAGCAGGTAGAAGAAAAATTACTCAGTACACTCGTTATGGTACGGTCGTATTAGCTACTTTTCAAGGCTTAGGTGTTTCGATAGCACTACAAGCACAAGTTATTAATGGTATGGCTGTAGTTATTGATCCAGGTGCTATGTTTAAGTTAATTACAGTGGTTACTTTAGTAAGTGGTACGATTTTCTTAATGTGGTTAGGAGAGCAAATTACTGAAAGGGGTATTGGAAACGGTATTTCTTTGATAATTTTTGCAGGTATCGTGGCAGGATTACCAGCCGCTTTAGGAGGGACGTTTGAGCAGGTAAATACGGGAGCTTTGCATACAATTACCGCATTTATTTTACTTGCATTGGTTGCTTCAGTTATTGCATTCGTTGTCTTTGTTGAAAAAGGGCAACGTCGTATTCCTATACATTATGCCCAGCAAATGCGTGGGCGTAAAATGCATGGTGGTCAAGAAGGTCATTTACCTCTTAAATTAAATATGGCAGGGGTTATTCCTCCTATTTTTGCATCTAGTATTATCTTGTTTCCTGCGAGTTTAGGTGGCTGGTTTGGTGCAGCAGAAAATATGGGTTGGTTGCAAGATATTGCGACCACTATTTCTCCTGGACAGCCTTTGTATATTTTACTTTATGCAATGGCAATTATTTTCTTTTGCTTTTTTTACACAGCAATTGTTTTTAATCCTAAAGAAACAGCGGATAATTTAAGAAAACAGGGTGCGTTTTTGCCGGGTATTAGACCTGGAGCACAAACCGCTCGAAAAATTGATAGTATTATGGGTCGTTTAACCTTAGCAGGTTCGATGTATATTACAGCAGTTTGCTTGTTACCAGAGTTTTTGATTTTATACTGGAATGTTCCATTTTATTTTGGAGGGACAGCCTTGCTGATTATTGTAATTGTAGTTATGGATTTCATGACTAATATTCAAACGCATATGATGTCTGGACAGTATGAAAAAGCAATGAAAAAAGCAAATTTGAAGGGTAGATAAAAGTATATAGGGGCTTTATTAAGTAAAAGTGTAGATAAAAAATTTAGATTATTTTCTATCTGTTTTTTTTATTACACTTAAGTTCTGCAATAACTTGCAGGATTTAGGTTACATTTTTCTCGTAGTATAGTTCTTAAATAAGTTTTTATCTCTAGTAATTTTTTCTGAAAGCGGGTATAATTCACCCTTTTCGGTCAAAGGATAGTTAAGGAGCGCAAAATGGCTCGTATTGCCGGCGTAAACATTCCAGCGAATAAGCATGTTGTTATTGGTCTAACCTCTATATATGGTGTAGGTTCTGTATTAGCAAATAGAATTTGCAGTGTGGCAAAGGTTAGCCCTGTAACTAAAGTTCGTGAACTAACTGAAGGACAGTTAGAGGCACTTCGTTCAGAAGTGACAAATTATAAAATTGAAGGCGATCTTCGTCGTGATGTATCTATGAACATTAAGAGATTAATGGACATGGGTTGTTATAGAGGAATTCGCCATCGTCGTAGTCTTCCACTACGTGGTCAGAATACAAAAAACAATGCTCGTACGCGTAAAGGCCCTAAGAAGCCTATTAAACGTTAAGCGTTCAATTTGTGAGATAAAAAGATATGGCAAAATCAAATTCGCGTAGTAGCAAGAAAAAAGTTAAACGTGTCGTAACTGATGCGGTAGCTCATGTTCATGCTACTTTTAATAATACTATTATTACCATTACTGATCGAGCTGGCAACACTCTGTGTTGGGCAACTTCGGGAGGGAGTGGTTTCCGAGGTTCACGGAAAAGTACGCCTTTTGCTGCTCAGGTAGCGGCTGAAAAAGCGGGTCAAACCGCGACTGAATATGGTGTTAAAAATATGGATGTTATGGTTAAAGGCCCTGGGCCTGGTCGTGACTCTGCTGTGAGAGGGTTAAATTCAGTTGGATTTAAAATTACATCAATTTCTGATGTAACTCCTATTCCTCATAATGGTTGTCGCCCACCTAAAAAGCGTCGCGTATAATAACCTAAACCCTGTAAGTGACCACGCACATATAGCACAAGCTATTAATTCGTATAGCGATATTTGATTTTTTCAGGAATATCAAGAAGTATTCCGCTCAGATCAAATTCACTCTACAAATCAATATCTTGCACTATATGCACATGTTCACTTGCAGGGTTTAGGTATAAAATTTCGAGGTAAGCATGGCTAGATATATTGGTCCTAAGTGTAAACTGTCTCGTCGTGAAGGTACGGATTTATTTTTAAAGAGCGGTGTTCGTAGCATCGAATCTAAATGTAAAATAGATCAACTACCTGGTCAACACGGTGCAGGGCGTAAGCGTGTAACTGAATATGGTTTACAGTTGCGTGAAAAGCAAAAAGTTCGTCGTATGTATGGCGTTCTGGAAAAGAAATTTCGTTTGTATTATAAAGAAGCAGATCGTCGTAGAGGTTCAACAGGTGTTAATTTGTTGCAAATTCTTGAGAGTCGACTGGATAACGTTGTTTATCGTATGGGCTTCGCTTCGACTCGTTCAGAAGCACGTCAGTTGGTTTCGCATAAAGCGATCCAAGTGAATGGTACAAGTGTCAACATCCCATCATATGAAGTGGCTTCTGGTGATGTTGTGAGTATTCGTGAAAAGTCAAAAAATCAAACTCGTATTGCTAGTGCTTTAGAGCTAACTTCCCAAGCAGGGCAGGTTAGTTGGGTTGAAGTTGATTCATCTAAGTTTGAAGGGGTTTTTAAAAATGTTCCTGATCGCACAGATTTATCATCGGATATTGCTGAAAACTTAATTGTTGAGCTTTACTCTAAATAGAGATCTCTGCATAAATGGATGCACAAATAGAAATGGCTAGATTTTACCATCTTTCACCCAAAAAACGCTTAATAGCTAGCTATTAAGCTTGTTTTTTGAGTAAAATCTAGTAAGATTTATCTCATTTTTCTTTGCACCCCTATTTATGCAAAGGTCTCAAGTAATCGAAAATGGAGAAAATTTCTAATGCAAGAAATGTTAGAACAGCTACTGACACCACGTTTAGTTGATATCAAAAGATTATCTGGTTTCCATAGCCGTGTTGTACTTGAGCCTATGGAACGCGGGTTCGGTCACACTTTAGGGAACTCTTTGAGAAGGATTTTGTTGTCTTCAATGCCTGGTGCTGCAATTGTTGAAGCAAAAATTGATGGTGTACTTCATGAGTATTCTTCAATTGAAGGCGTTAGAGAAGATGTTTTAGAAATCCTTCTTAATTTAAAGGAAGTTTCAGTTAAACTAAATGAAAGATCTGAAACAGAATTAACTTTAAGTAGAAAGGGTCCTGCTGTTGTGACTGCGGCTGATATCCAGCTTAATCATGATACTGAAATTATGAATCCTGATCTAATTATTGCTCATCTTAGTGATGGAGCAGAAATTAATATGACTTTAAAAGTCGAGAAGGGGATAGGTTATCGTGCTGCTGTTCAATCTTCTGATTCGGAGTCAGGGGGCATTGGTGTATTGAAGCTTGATGCTAGTTTCAGCCCTGTTCATACGGTAAGTTATGAGGTTCAAAATGCTCGTGTTGAGCAAAGAACAGATCTAGATAAGTTGCTTTTAGATGTTGTAACAGATGGAACATTAGATCCAGAAGAAGCGATTAAGCAGGCGGCAACTGTATTGCATTATCAGTTACGTTCGTTTGTTGAGTTGAAGCATCAAGAAATTGAAGCAGTAGAAGAACCACAAGAGGAGTTCGAGCCTATTTATCTGCAGCCTGTAGATGATTTAGAATTGACTGTTCGTTCCGCTAACTGTTTGAAGGCTGAGCAAATCTATTACATTGGTGATCTTGTTCAACGTGCTGAATCACATTTGTTAAAAACACCTAATCTAGGTAAAAAGTCACTCCAAGAGATTAAGGATATCCTTGCTCAAAGAGGTCTTGGTTTAGGTACTAAATTAGAAAATTGGCCTCCTGCTAGCTTAGTTAGCAAAGAGTCTCTTTAAAACCTAAATCCTGCAAGTGCTTGCACTATATATGTACAATCACTTGCAGGGTTTAAGTAAAAAGTTATAAGGATCTATTATGCGTCATCGTAAAAGTGGTCGTAAATTAAATCGCAATAGCTCACATCGTAAGGCAATGTTTAGAAATATGTCTGTATCGTTGTTTGAGCATGAAATGATTAAGACGACTGTCGCTAAGGCGAAAGAATTGCGTGGTGTTGCTGAGCCATTAATTACTCTGGCTAAGCAGGACAGCGTTCATAACCGCCGTATTGCATTTTCGCGTTTGCGTGATAAAGCATCGGTTGGTAAGTTATTTTCTGAAATTGGGCCTCGTTATGAGTCTCGTCCAGGTGGTTATATCCGCATTATGAAATGTGGTCCTCGTCCTGGCGATAATGCTCCTATGGCTTATGTTGAATTAGTGGATCGTCCAGAACTATCTGATTCAGAAGCTATTGCAGAATAATATTTAAAAGCCAGTTACAGACTGGCTTTTTTTATTTATGTCTGTTTATTTTGATACTCATACCCATCTGTCTTACCCTCTTCTTAACCAAACAAACTCTTTTGCTTTAATTGTTACTACTCATGCTGATAATTGGCCTCCATTAAATCCTTCTGTTTTTAAAAAGTTTCTTCACGCTGTTGGGTTTCATCCTTGGCATTTACCAAGTAATTTAGCTGGTTTAGAGAAGTTAGAAGATCGAATTAAACTCGGTGATGTCGATGCTATTGGCGAAATTGGGTTGGATTATTCTCGTGAATTTGTTGTAAATAAATTAATACAGTTAGATTATTTTAAAGCTCAGTTATTATTAGCCCATAAATATGGTTTGCCGGTTTCTATTCATGCAAGAAAATCTTTGAATGATGTTTTAAATCTCCTCAAACAAGGAAATAATTTTGGTGTGATTCATGGTTTTGGTGGTAGCTATGAGCAGGCGATAGAATTTCTTAAATTAGGTTTTAAAATAGGTGTGAATGGTATTGTTTGCTATCCTAAAGCAGTGCGTTATCATAGTCTTATCATTCGACTATCTTTATCCGATATTGTTTTAGAAACTGATTTTCCCTATGTTAAAAATGCTTCTTTTCAGCCTGTTTTAATTGATGAAGTTGCGATTAAAGTGGCTAAATTAAAAAAATGTTCAGTGGAAGAGGTAATTTTGAAGACGACAGAAACCGCAAAAAAAATATTTTTAAGGAATTATAAAGATGAACCCTCTTTTTGAAAGAAGTTTATTAGTTTTTGGAGAAGAAGGGCTTAAAAATTTACAGAAGTCTCATGTGCTTATAGCAGGAGTAGGCGGAGTGGGTGGTTTTGTTGCCGAGTCTTTAGCTAGGGCAGGGGTAGGTCAGTTAACTTTGGTAGACCATGATGAGGTTTCTGCTTCAAATTTAAACCGCCAAATTATTGCTCTTAATTCTACGTTAGGGTTAAATAAGTCTGAAGTAATGAGGGCTCGTATTGCTGATATTAATTCTGATTGTATTGTTTCAGTATTACCGGTATTTTTAAAGCCAGAGGATATGTTAGGGCTTCTTTCAGATGGTTTTAGTTATGTTGTTGATGCGATTGACAGTTTAAATTGTAAGGTTGAATTAGTTAAAACTGCTTGTGAGTTGGGAGTTCCTGTGGTTTCAAGTATGGGAGCTGGTAGACGAGTTGATCCGAGTAAAATTGTTGTTTCTCGTTTAGATAAAACCCATACTTGCGGGTTAGCTCGTAATATGCGCCAAAGGTTAGCTAAGTTAGGTTATGCCCGAGAGGTTGATGTGGTATTTTCAACAGAATTACCTTTGCCCCCTGGTCCCATGGAAAAGATTGTAGGGGCAAGAGGGCGAGTAGTTAATGGCACAGCGAGTTATATGCCGGGTATATTTGGTTTGATGCTGGCGGGTATGGTGATTAATAAGCTAATCTTATCAGAGGATGATCTTGATTAATTTATCACCTAAAGTAACGATGCAGGCCACCTTTTTTAACCAAATTAGCAGCATTTTTTATTTGATTACTTTTTTCTAATCCGGCAAGAGTTTTTTTAATCTGTATTTTTGCCTTTTGCAGTTCCATCCCTGGCTTTAAGTTTTTATCGTATAGAATTTTAAGCATTAAATAGTCAAGTCCTGTTAGCAAATCAAGCTTACTGGCATCGTTGGCTATGCTCGGGTGTACCCAGTCGGAATCATTAGGGAGACCCATGATTTGAGTGGTTTCTTCGACGATACATGCTGGTAGTAAACCCCTGCTCATAGCATGATCTACGGGAATAATAACGGTAGCTTGCGTAATTTGGTTGTGGCTGTTAGTTTGAAAAAAAGCAATACAGTTACTTTCTCTAGCAAGGTGACTTTGATTTGCAATACCATGTTTTTGAATGCTTTCTTTAAAAAATTTATCTCTAGTTAGAATGATTTTTAAATTAGCCTGTTGATCGTTAGCTTGGCTTATGGAATGCTCTGTGATTTGAGAAAGATGTTTTAGATGGGAGCTTGTTAGCCCCTCAATCATGTCATTTTGAGGTAGGCCTTCATAGATAAACGTGTAACGAATCGGTTTACTCCATTTCACTACTCTCATATCTGTTTCTTGATATTCGTTTTTTAAAGCAATTTCAATGAAGGCTTTTTTAATAAAATTGGGATCTTGCCAATGAGATTTTGCATGCACTATGTTCGAAATCATAGATAATAGTATGATGCTAAATATTAATTTTGCGGGTATTTTCATGAAGACTTACTCGTTGACAGATGTTGTTTTAACAAAGTTTTTAAATAATGCCCTGTATGAGAATCAGGATGGTAGGCTATTTCTTCTGGAGTTCCTGTAGCGATAATGTGACCACCACCAGACCCGCCTTCTGGTCCTAAATCGATGACCCAGTCAGCGGTTTTAATGACATCTAGGTTGTGTTCGATAATGACAATGGTGTTGCCTTGGTCGCGTAAATTTCTAATGACTTTTAGCAGTAATTCAATGTCATGAAAGTGCAGTCCTGTTGTAGGTTCATCTAAAATATAAAGGGTGTTGCCAGTATCTCGTTTAGAAAGTTCTTTGGCTAGTTTAACCCGCTGTGCTTCTCCGCCTGAAAGGGTGGTAGCACGTTGCCCTAGCTTGATGTAACCTAGCCCAACTTCGATTAACATTTGTAGTTTGCGTGCAATGACAGGAATAACATCAAAAAAAGCTCGAGCATCTTCTACGGTCATTTCTAGAATATTCTGAATATTTTTGCCTTTATAAGTTACTTGTAAGGTTTCTCGGTTGTAACGTGCCCCTTTGCATACATCACAAGCAACATAAACATCTGGCAAGAAATGCATTTCAACTTTAATTACGCCGTCTCCTTGGCAAGCTTCGCAACGTCCCCCTTTGACATTAAAGCTGAAGCGTCCTGGATTATAGCCACGGGTTCTTGATTCGGGAGTAGCTGATAGAAGTTCACGAATAGGGGTGAATAGACCTGTGTAGGTTGCAGGGTTGGAGCGAGGAGTTCTTCCTATTGGACTTTGGTCAATATTGACAAGCTTGTCGAAATTCTCAATACCCTCTAACTTTTGGTAAGGCGCAGATTCTAGCATGGCACCATTTAACTGATTGGTAGCAATTTTTGATAAGGTGGCATTAATTAAAGTGGATTTACCCGAGCCAGAGACTCCTGTTACGCAGGTCAATAATCCAGCAGGAATCGCCAAATCAACGTTTTGTAAGTTGTTGCCAGACGCACCATAAATTTTTAACCATTTTTTTGGTGGTGGTAAGCGTTCTGTGGGAAGGCTAATTTTGCGTTGTCCACTTAAATATTGCCCAGTAAGAGATGCAGGAGTATTTAAAATGTCTTGTGGTGTGCCTTGTGCCATAATTCGACCACCATGAATACCAGCTCCAGGGCCTATATCTAATACATAATCGGCAGCCCGAATGGCTTCTTCATCGTGTTCAACTACAATCACGGTGTTTCCTAAATCTCTTAAATGAGTTAAGGTGCTAAGTAGGCGAGCATTGTCTCGTTGATGTAGTCCAATAGAAGGCTCGTCTAATACGTACATAACACCGACTAAGCCTGCTCCAATTTGACTGGCTAATCGAATGCGTTGTGCTTCTCCTCCAGAGAGGGTGTCAGCACTGCGATCTAAGGTTAAGTAATTAAGTCCAACGTTAACCAGAAAAGATAACCGCTGGCGTACCTCTTTGATAATACCATGAGAAATTTTTCCTTTAGCCCCTGTAAGGCTTAAAGTTTCAAATAATTCGTGCAGATCTCCAACTGGTAAATGGGTGATTGTTGGTAGTGAATGTTCTGCGATAAATACATGGCGGGCGACTTTGTTTAAGCGGGTTCCTTTACACGATTGACAAACTTGAGATACGCGGTATTTATTAAGTTCATCACGAACGGTTTTGCTATCAGTTTCGGCGTAGCGGCGTTCCATATTAGGAATCACCCCTTCAAAGCGGCGTATATCGCTATAACGCCCGTGAGGCAGAGGGAGTTTTTCTTTACCTGAACCGAATAAAATAAGGTTTTGTTGTTCTTTAGTTAGGCTTTCCCAAGGTTGCTCAATATCAAACTTATAATAGTCGGTTACGGCTTTAAGAATGTCGTAATAATATTTATGCCGTCTATCCCAGCCTCGAATCGCACCACCAGCTAAGCTTAGTTCAGGGTGAATGATAATCCGATTAGTATCAAAAGTTTCTTTAACGCCTAAGCCATCACAGGTAGGGCAGGCACCGTTAGGATTGTTAAAGGAAAAAATTCTTGGTTCAATTTCAGCGATAGAGTAGCCACAGCTTGAACAGGCATATTTTTCAGAAAATACCAGATGAAAATCATCTTCATCATCCATAGGAATCACCTCAGCAGTGCCTTCTGCTAAGTGTAAAGCAGTCTCAAAAGATTCTGCTAAGCGTTGCTTTAAATTGTTACGAACTTTGAAACGATCAATGATTACTTCAATGGTATGTTTTTTATTTTTTTCTAGACTAATATTGCCATCTAAATCTTTGATCTCACCATCAATTCTGGCTCGAATATAACCTTGAGCTTGTAGCTCATTTAGCAGATTAAGGTGCTCACCTTTTTTCCCCCGAATTACAGGGGATAATAGCATGCATTTTGTTCCTTCGGGTAATTCTAGGGTACGATCTACCATTTGACTTACAATTTGAGAGGTTAGATCCGTGGCATGAACGGGGCAGCGAGGCGTGCCTGCTCGTGCATAAAGTAAGCGTAGGTAATCATAAATTTCAGTGACAGTTCCTACGGTAGAGCGTGGGTTGTGAGAAGTAGATTTTTGTTCAATAGATATGGCTGGTGATAAACCTTCAATGTGATCTATATCAGGTTTTTCCATGACTGATAAAAACTGGCGAGCATAAGAAGATAATGATTCTACATAACGACGTTGACCTTCAGCATAAATAGTATCAAAAGCTAAAGAAGATTTTCCTGAGCCTGATAGACCCGTAATTACAATGAGCTTGTTCCTAGGCAAGGTGACATCAATATTTTTTAAGTTATGGGTGCGTGCCCCACGAATAATAATGTTTTCCAGCATGATTTAACCAGTTATCGACAAAAGAGGAATTATAACCCTTATCCTGAGTGTGAAAGGGTAAATCATACAGTTATGTTTTTGTGTTGAAAAATAGCGAGGTTTATAAAAAACTTCACTACTGTCCGATTAAGAAACCAACCAAAGTAATAAGAGCCTGAATCCATAGGTCATAGCGCAAAATAGCAGTTTAATAGACAGCATTTTACAAACCAAGGATTCAAGCATGAAGCATCGTAACACCATTTTTAACCAACTTCTAACTTTTCTACCCCGTAACCAATTCCAAAAGATAGTTAATAAGCACAAAGGTGATTATCGCAGTCGTAAATTAAGCACTTGGAATCAACTAATCATTATGTTGTTTTCTCAAATATCAAAACGACAATCTCTTCGAGATTTAACGGATAGTTTTAATAGCTTATCAGGGCAACATTATCATTTAGGTGTTAAGGAAGTTTACCGCTCCTCCTTATCTGATGCCAACAAAAAACGCCCTGTCAAAATCTTTCAAGAAACCTTCTTTTTATTGCTTGAAAAAGTTCAATACCAACTACCTAACAAAGACGTTTCTCAAATGGTTAGATTAATAGATTCGACCACTATTGATTTAAATCTAAATCAGTTTAAATGGGCTGGTTTTAGAAAAACTAAAGCGGGTATTAAACTACACACGGTTTATGACCCTAACGCCCATATTCCTGTTTATTTTGCGATGACTGAAGCTAAAACTAATGACATAAAAGGGCTTAATAACTTACCAATGGAGTTCAGGGGTAACCTATGTAGTAGACCGTGCCTACAGCGATGGTAGTGTAAAGTTTGTTCTGTAAATTCAGATTTGTAATTTTTAGTGAATCTT
>CAZRMK010000029.1:0-1310 GCA_964601165.1 uncultured Piscirickettsiaceae bacterium
TCGTAGGTTAAATGGTGCTTTAATATCCCTTTTTTGTCATAATGGCGGAGAAGAGAGCCTTGTTTCAATAGAATAAGGGTTGATGAAATATTGAATAATTCTTGAGGACATGATAAGTTTTTCGGTAAAGAACCACGGTTCGAAACCACGCCGTTGAGTGGTTTCGAATAAAAGTTAAAGTATTTATGACGGAGGTTTTGAGTTCATTATTTGATCTTGATAATAGTTTGACCGTAATTGTAAATTAGAGGAATAGGTTAAATCCGTCCCTGTTGTTTCATTGCGTTGCATGGTTCTGGTTTCAATGGATTCACTCTGCTTTACTGTTTGCATTGTAGCCAACTTTGAGTAGTCTACAGGCACTACCTGACCGGCAGAGGATAAATTCACTTTTGTATTGTCCGCAGAAGATACGCTACTGGTAGCTGTCTTTTCTGAATTTTTATCATCTTTAGCCGTTAAAGGAGCTTGTTGAGGTGCAAATGACTGCACTACAGAAGATAATGCAGAATTAATGCTAGTCATAATATTTTATCTCCGTATCAAAATTATTTTAAGAATGTATTATGAGGTACCTTATACATTGTTTTTTATCTAAATGCAAATTAAATAACTTTATTTAAAGGTCTGAGCAAGCCTGGAGTTTGGTAGAAATGACCCTTGGTACACTATTTTTAAAATAAAAAACCATGTAATATAGTTTCCAACTAAAAAAGAAATTCAAATGTTGGGGGTAGAAATCATGAGTATTCAAGAGGTTGTAATTGGTTCGGTTCAAAGTGTATCAGGGGTCGTTCAGGCTGTAGATCAGGATGGAAATGTTAGAGTGTTAGAAATGGGTGATTCATTATTCGCTTTCGACACCCTTATAACCTCAAATAACGGCACAATATTAATTGACTTAGGGGGAGACATAACTCAGACACTTCCCTCTTTATCTCTAGGTAAAGATACGAGGCTTGTGCTGGATGATAGCGTTGTTCCTGGATTGTCAGAGCTGGAAGGTCTTGAGCAAGGCGGTGCAGTAGATGTTGCATCATTGCAAGAAGCCGTTTTACAGGGTCTCTTCGAAAGCATGGAGGTAACCGCTGCCGGTGAGCTAGCAGCGCCTGAAGCATCTATTTCGGGAGAGTTGCTAAACGTGGAGGCAGGAAGTCGAGGAAATATTACCGCTGGCTACGATACATCAACAGCCCCTTTATTGCAAGAGCCAGTTATTGAGTTAAGGGTTGCTAGTTTACCGCTGGGCATACCGGATACCCCGACGATTACGCTTGGCAATCCTGCGGACATGGCTCAAGGCGACATTA